>JAZKIE010000216.1:0-4778 GCA_040385025.1 Pseudomonadota bacterium
GGCGGGGTTTTGCTGCCGATGTAGATGCCGATGGGGCCGCGCAGGCGCGCGAGGCTGGCCTGGTCCAGGCCGAAGTGTTCGGCCATGCGCTGGTGGCGTGTTTCGTTGTTGCGGCGTGAGCCGATGGCGCCTATGTAAAACGCGTCGGTGCCCAGCGCTTCCATGAGCGCCAGATCGTCGAGCTTGGGGTCGTGCGTGAGCGCGATCACGCAGCTTCGCCGGTCCGGCTTGAAGGCGATGACCACGTCGTCGGGCATGTCGCTGAGCACCTTGGCCCCAGCCACCGACCAGGCGCTGCGGTACTCCTCGCGCGGGTCGCAGACGGTGACGGCAAAACCACTGAACAGCGCCATGGTCGCCAGGTATTCGGTGAGCTGACCGGCGCCTATCAGCAGCATGCGGTACTCGGGTCCGAAGGTGTTGACCAGGGCCAGCGAGGTCAGGCCGAGTTCGGCCGGCGCAGTGGCGGCGGCCAGCGTCACTGCGCCGTCGGTCAGGCGCACGCTGCGCTGCATCAGTTGCCCGCCTTCCAGCGCTTGCACCAGTTCGGCCAGCGCGCCAGCCTCGGGGTCGTATTCGAGCAGCAGCTCCAGCGTGCCGCCGCACGGCAGGCCGAAACGGTGCGCCTCGTCGGCGGTGATGCCGTATTTGACAAAAGTCGGTGGTCCGGACGGAATTGTTTTGCTTTCTGTGCCAGCACCAGCCGCCGCATAAGCCTGGGTGTACTGGTAGATCAGGTCGTCTTCGATGCAGCCGCCCGAGACCGAGCCGACCACCGCGCCGTCTTCACACAGCGCCATGATGGAGCCGACCGGGCGCGGCGACGAGCCCCAGGTGCGCACCACGGTGGCCAGCAGCGCGCGTTTGCCCGCCAGGCGCCAGTCGCGCAGGGTGCGCAACACCATGACATCGAGGTTTTCCATCTGCTTTCCTTTGATTGCCGAACGGGTAGGCGACCGCTCAGCTACCCAGCCAGGCCGCCAGCGCCAGCACGGCGGCGCCCACCACCCACACCCAGACCGGAATGCCCGGCTTCTGCGTAGCCACCGGTGTTTCGGTTTCCACCTCACCCATCACCATTTTGGCCGCATAACTCTCGGGGTGCTGGCGCTGCATTTCGCCATCAAAACGCTTGAAAAAATCTTCGGCCATGGACTTGGCCGCGCCATCAATCAGGCGCTGGCCGAGCTGGGCCACCTTGCCGCCGACCGAGGCATGCACGGTGTAGGCCAATTCGCAACCCTCGTCATTGGGGGTCAATGTCACTTCGGCGCTACCCTTGCCGAAACCGGCCACGCCGCCCTGCCCGTCAAACGACAGCTTGTAGCTGGCCGGCGGATTCATCTCGGTCAGTGAAATCTTGCCGGTGAATTTGGCCGACACCGGGCCGATCTTCAGCGCCATCGCAATCGCGTACTGATTTTCGCCGGTGGCCTCAACCTTGTCGCAACCGGGGATGCAGGCCTTGAGCACGGCGGGGTCGTTCAGCGCGTCCCAGGCCTGTTGTTGTGTGACCGCGAGTTGGCGGCTTCCTTGCATGTCCATCTTTTTTTCCCTTTTTTCTATTTGCTTGGTGATCGTGAGTTACTTCTTCATCAGAGCCGCCAGACTGGCCGCGAGTTCCTCCAGCTTGCTGAGGTTGTGCACCGCCAGCATGCCGTGGGCGTGGGCATGCAACACCGCCGTACCCCGCGCCAGCGGCGCGTAGCCGTCAAAACGCAGCAGCGGATTCAGCCAGAGCAGGCGGCGGCTGCGGCGGCGCAGCCAGCCCAGTTCGCGCGCCAGGTCGGCCGGCTCGCCGGTGTCCAGCCCGTCGCTGATGACGAGGACGATGGTGCGGCGCCCGACCAGGCGGCGCGCATGGTGCTCGCGCAGGCTGGCCAGAGACACGCCCAATTGGGTACCGCCGGCAAAATCTTCAATCGCCGCGCTGGCGTGAACCAGCATCTCGTCGGTATCGGCCTGGCGAAAAGCCGGCGTCAAATCAGTCAGGTGCATGCCAAAGGCAAACACATCGCGCTGCGGATGGCGCCGGGTGGCGGCATGCAAAAAGGCCAGCAGCAGGCGCGCATAACGCTCCATCGAGCCCGACACATCGACCAGCACCAGCAAAGGCAGGGCCTGCTCACGCCGCTGCAAACGCGGCAAGTGCAGCAACTCGCCGCCGGTACGCGCGGCCTGGTGCATCACGCCGGGCCAGTGCATGCGCGCGCCGCTGCTGGCGGGGCGGCTGCGGCGCGAGGCAAACATCGGCAGCGGCAGCTTGATGTCGCGCGCCAGACGCTCGACCAGCCGGTATTCGGTGGCCGACAGCGCATTGAAGTCAGCATGTTGCAGACGTTCGATGTCGCTGGCCGTCATGACCGCGTCAAACTCGACCTTCTGGTCTTCAGTGGTGGGTTTGGCCTGCTGGCCAAAGGCTTTTTGCGGCGCCAGTGCCTCGCGCACGCGGGGCCGGCGTTTGCTGGGCTCGGCCTTGCCTTCAGCGCTGGGCAGCAGTTGCGCCAGCAGCTTGTTGGCAACTTTCGGGTCCTGGAAATAAATGTCGAACAGCTCGCGAAACACCAGTCGGTCCTGCTCGCGGCTGATCATCACGGCTTCAAACGCGGCGCCCAGGTCTTCCCGCTCACTGATGCCGACAGCCAGCGCCGCCTCCTTGGCCAGGCCAATACGCTGGCTGTCTACCTTGACACCGGCGCGGCGCAGGGCACGGCCAAAGCCGGCAATGTTGTCAGCCAGTTTGCCGCTGCGGGCATCACCTAAAAGCACGGGCTGGCCTCATACAGTCTCACGCAGCCGTCGCCTCTTCAGGCTTGAGCAGTTCCACAGCCAGTTCATGCGTGAGCGCTGCCACATCCTCGCGCTGCTTGAACAGAATGCCCGCTGTGTCGGCCACCACTTCCGGGTCCACCACCAGGGTGTCCAGCGCCACCAGGGCTTTGGCCCACTCCACACTTTCGGCAATGCCCGGTGCGCGCTGAAAGGCGTTGCCCAGCGGCGAGCGGCGCAGCTTGTCCACAAAGGCTGCCACCTGGGCCGAGAGTTGCTCACCGGCTTCAGGCACCTGGGCGCGGATGATGGCCAGTTCGCGGTCACGGTCCGGGTAATCGAGCCAGTGGTAAAGGCAGCGGCGCTTGACCGCGTCGTTGAGTTCGCGGGTCCGGTTGCTGGTCAGAAGCGTGACCGGCGTGACCTGGGCACGCACGGTGCCGATCTCGGGGATGCTGACCTGGTACTCCCCCAGGTACTCGAGCAGAAAAGCCTCGAAGGGTTCGTCGGCCCTGTCCACCTCGTCGATCAGCAGCACCGCGCCGGGCGCTGGTGCCTGCAATGCCTGCAGCAAGGGACGGCGGATCAGGTATTTGTCCTGGTAAACCTCTCGCTCGACATCAGCGGCGGGACTGCGGCCTTCCACGGCACGCATGTGCAGCAATTGCGCGGCGTAATTCCACTCGTACAGCGCCTCACGCTGCTCCAGCCCGTCGTAACACTGCAGGCGTATCAGTTGCCGCTGCAGCGCGAGCGACAGCGCCTTGGCCAGTTCGGTCTTGCCCACGCCAGGCTCGCCCTCCAGCAGCAGCGGGCGCTGCAGCTTGAGCGCCAGAAACACGGCGGTGGCCAGCCGGCGGTCGGCAAAATAGCCGGCGCCCTGCAGCGCCTGCATCAGGGCATCAATCGTGGAAAAAGGTGTCATCGGTCCAGTTTAGTACTTGCCGCGATTCGCTATATTTTTAATAGCTGCTTGCGCCCGTCCATCGGGGGCTGGAGGCATAAAAGGCTTGCAACCGTCCGGGCAGCGGCTGGGCAGCTCAGCCCGGACGGTGGGGCACCATCAGCCCAGTGCCTTCGCCACACCACGCTGCGTCTGCACGCTGATCAGGTTGGCGCGGTAAGCGGCGGTGGCGTGGATGTCGCTGTTGAGGTCGGTCGCATCTATTTTCACGGCCGCTGCAGACTCTGGCGTGAAGCTCTTGCCCAGGGCCGCCTCCAGCCCGGCGTGGCGGAACACGCCGCTGGATGCGCCGGTGACGGCCACGCGCACACCGGCATCAAACTGCGCCACAAACACGCCGACCAGCGCAAAACGCGAGGCCGGCTGCTTGAACTTCATGTAGGCCGCGCGTTTGGGAATGGGAAAGCTGATCGCCGTGATCAGTTCGCCCTCTTCCAGCGCGGTGGCAAACATGCCGAGGAAAAAATCGTCGGCAGCGATCTTGCGCGTGGTGGTGTGAATCGTCGCGCCCAGCGCCAGCACCGCGCTCGGGTAACAGGCCGAAGGGTCGTTGTTGGCGACCGAACCACCGAGCGTACCCATGGCGCGCACCTGCCGGTCGCCGATGTTGCCGGCCAGGTCGGCCAGCGCGGGCAGCACTGATTTGACGTCGGCGTTGTTGGCCACGTCGAGGTGGCGCGCCATGGCGCCAATGACAAGGCTGTTGCCCTCGCGTTTGATGCCGCTCAGCTCCTTGATGCCACTCAGGTCAGCGAGCTGGTCCGGACTGGACAGGCGCAGTTTCATCGACGCCAGCAGGGTCTGCCCGCCGGCCAGGGGTTTGGCGCCGTCAGCAGCGAGTTGCGCTGCGGCAGCCAGGGTGGTGGGTCGTTCCAGGGTGAATGCATACATGGTGATACTCCTTGGATATTTGTTATTTCTTGGCCGACTGGATGGCTTCCCAGACGCGGGCCGATGAAGCCGGCATGTCGAAGTCGGTCACGCCCAGCGGCCTGAGCGCGTCCAGCACGGCGTTGATGACGGCCGGCGGTGAGCCGATGGCACC
>JAZKIE010000217.1:0-5265 GCA_040385025.1 Pseudomonadota bacterium
TCCTGGCCCTGGCTGGCGAACAGGTTGCAGATTGCGTCACCCAAGGCGGCTTGGCGGCCATGGCCCACATGCAGCGGGCCGGTCGGGTTGGCCGAGACAAACTCGACCAGCACGCGCTGCCCGGCCTGCAGCGGCTTGACGCCGTAGCGGCCGGCGGCCTGCAGCACCTCGCGCACGGTTTGCTGCTTGGCCTCGGGCTTGAGCCGGAAATTGATGAAGCCGGGGCCGGCGATCTCGATGGCATCAACCCAGCGCTGATACACCGGCGTCGCCAGCAGCGCGGCCTTCAGGCCGTCTGCCACCTGGCGCGGATTGAGTTTGAGCGGCTTGGCCAGTTGCATGGCCGCGGTGGAGGCGAAGTCGCCGTGGGCCGCCACCTTGGGCGACTCGAAAGCCGCCTTCTGGCCGGCGCCGGGAGACAGTTGGTCGAGCTCGGCAGCCAGGGCCGCGAGCAATTCTTGTTTGACGAGGAGCATGGGCTGATTTTACGGGCGCGGACCCGGCCCACCCGGTACGCCGCATTTGCTATCTATTTAATAGCTGGTGGCGCAGTTCAGATATGGGCTGCAGGCCTTTTTTGCTTACAAGCCGGTGAGGCCTGGCGATCGCTTCAAGCTTTGCGCGCACCGCCCCAAAACTCCGGCTGGCTGTAGCTGTGCTTGAGGAAATCTATCCACAGGCGCACGCGCAGCGGCAGGTGTTTGCGCTGCGGAAACACCGCATAAATGCCATTCGGCGGCGCATCAAAATCGCTCAGCACCGTGACCAGCTTGCCGGCGGCGATTTCCGCCTCGACTTCCCAGGTGCTGCGCCAGGCGATGCCAAAGCCGTCCAGGCACCAGTCGTGCAAGACCTGGCCGTCAGAACAGTCGAGCGGGCCGCCCGGTTTGAGGTGGATGACCTCACCTTCGACTTGAAACGCCCAGCCGCGCGTCTGCGATGCGTCGCTTGAAAGCGTCAGGCAGGCGCATTTGGCCAGGTCGGTCGGGTGTTGCGGCGTGCCGTGGCGCTGGAGATAAGCCGGGGAGGCGACGCACAGGCGGCGGTTGTCGGCCATGCGCACACTGACCAGCGAGGAGTCGGGCATCTCGCCGACGCGCACTGCGCAATCGAAGCCTTCACCGGCCACATCGACCACACGGTCGCTGAGGTTCAGCGAGATCGTCACGTCGGCATGCAGCTCGCGGAATTTCGGCACCAGCGGCGCCACATGGCGGCGGCCAAAGCCGGCCGGTGCGGTGATGCGCAAATGCCCGCTGGCCTTGACGCCGCCGGCCGAGACGCTGGCCTCGGCGTTGGCAAAGTCCACCAGCAGGCGCTGGCAATCTTCCAGGAATGCGCTGCCTTCATGGGTCAGCGACATGCGGCGCGTGGTGCGCACCAGCAGCTTGACCCCAAGGCGCTCTTCCAGCGCATCGAGGCGACGGCCCATGATGGCCGGCGCCACCCCTTCAGCCT
Organism: Pseudomonadota bacterium; assembly: GCA_040385025.1. Taxonomy (GTDB): domain Bacteria; phylum Pseudomonadota; class Gammaproteobacteria; order Burkholderiales; family Burkholderiaceae_C; genus Polaromonas. The sequence continues at coordinate 1,459 of JAZKIE010000217.1, forward strand.
TGGCGGCGGCAGTCAGGCTGCCGCGTGTGGCCACCGACACAAAAGATTCAAGCTGCTTGAGTTTGTCCATGCGGCCGATTATGCGCATGAAAGGTGGTAATTGTCTGGCGTAAGGCCTTGATTACGCCGCCATCAATCGGGCGCACCGACCACACCCTGGTCCAGCAAGCGCTCGATGTCCGCCTCGTCATAGCCCAGGCCGGCAAGCACGGCACGGCTGTGTTCACCGAGCGCAGGCGGGTTCAAATACACGCCGGGACGTTGGCCATCCAGAGTCAGCGGCAGCAAGGGGACCGTGCATGCACGGCCGTCCGGCAGCGTGAGCGGCGCCAGTCCGCCGGTCTGCTGCAGATGCGGGTCCTCAAACAAATCCTGCGGCTGCGTGATGGGCGCAAACGGCAGGCCTTGCGCCTCGAAGATGCCGCTCAGGTCGCTGGCCGAATGCGGGGCCAGCCGTTCGCGCAGCAGCGGCAGCAGCCACTCGCGAGCGCGCACGCGGTCGTTGTTGGTCGCCAGCCGCGTATCGGCCTTCAGGTCGGCAAAGGCGAAGGCCTCGCAAAACAGCAGCCATTGGGTGTCGCTGACCACCGCCAGGAAAACCTGCGCGCCGTCCTTCACGGTGAACACGTCGTAAATGCCCCAGGCCGAGATCCGGTCCGGCATGGGCGCGGCTGGCGCGCCGGTCACCGCAAACTGCATCATGTGCTGGGCCACCAGAAACACATTGTTTTCAAACAGCGCAGCCTGCACCTGCTGGCCCCTGCCGGTTTTCGCGCGTGCGGCCAGCGCCGCCATCGCGCCTATGGCGCCGAACATGCCGCCCATGATGTCGTTGACGCTGCTGCCGGCGCGCAGCGGGTCCCCCGGACGGCCTGTCATGTAGGCCAGTCCGCCCATCATCTGGACCACTTCGTCGAGCGCGGTACGGTGGTCATACGGGCCGGGCAGGAAGCCCTTGTGGCTCACGTAAATCAGGCGCGGGTTCAGGGTGGACAGGCTGGCGTAATCCAGCCCCAGCCGCGCCATGGTGGCCGGCTTGAAGTTTTCGCTGACGATGTCGGCGCTGGCGACCAGCCTGAGCACCAGCTCGCGCCCCTCGGGCCGCTGCAAGTCCACCGCGATGCTTTTCTTGTTGCGGTTGAACAGCGGGAAAAAGCCGGCGCCGGAACCGAGCAGACGGCGTGTGTTGTCGCCGGCCAGCGGTTCGACCTTGATGACCTCGGCGCCGAGGTCGGCCAGCACCATGCCGCAGGTCGGGCCCATCACCATGTGGGTGAACTCGACAACACGGATGCCCGCCAGCGGCAGGGTGGCTGCGTCAGCGGGCAGGGCGGGAGAAGGCGAAGAGGGCACGCAAGATCCTTGTAGCAAGCCGGGCCGGTGAAACGCGAGACGGGGCGTCGAATTATGCGGCGGCGCCCATCGCCCGTTTCCTCTCCGAAATCACGCGCGCCTCAATTACAGACTTAAAAGTCATTGATTAACTGATTTTTGTCATATTAATCTTTGTTCAAGTATCAAATACAGTCAAAGCTATGGAAAAACCCAAAGCCGGGCACGCTGTGCCACGGGCTGTTTTATTTGATGCCTACGGCACGCTGTTCGATGTGTACAGCGTGGGCCTGCTTGCGGAACAGCTGTTCCCCGGCCAGGGCCAGGCACTCGGTGTGCTTTGGCGCGACAAACAAATCGAATACACCCGGCTGGTGACCACCAGCAACGGCGGCGAACACTACCGGCCCTTCTGGGAGCTGACCCGTGCCGCACTGCGTTATGCCAGCAAGCGCCTGGGGCTGGACTTGCCCGCTGCGGCCGAAGAGCGGCTGATGAACCAGTACCGGCACCTGTCGGCCTTTCCGGAAACCCGCGAGGTGCTGCAGGCGCTGAGGGACCGCGGCATCGTGACCGGCATTTTGTCCAATGGCGACCCCGGCATGCTGGACATCGCGGTGCGTTCGGCCGGCCTCGAAGGCCTGCTCGACCATGTGCTCAGCGTCGACAGCATCCGCAAGTACAAAACCCACCCGGACGCCTACGCGCTGGGCCCGCAGGCGACCGGCCTGGCCGCGCGGCAGATTGCCTTTGTGAGCTGCAACAGCTGGGACGCGCTGGGCGCGACCTGGTACGGCTACCCCACACTGTGGGTGAATCGTTATGCGCTGCCGTTCGAGGAACTGGGCACGTTCCCTGCTCGCACCGGCGGCAGCTTGCTGGCGGTGCTGGACTTTTTTCCGGCCGCCTGAGTTTTATTTTTCTTGCTTGCTCCACTTTTTCATTTTCTTTTTATCCGAGGTTCACCATGACAACAACGACCCCACGCACTTCACTACACGGCCTGCAGGTGGCCACTGTTTTGCAAGGCTTCGTCGATGACAAGGTCTTGCCCGGCACCGGCATAGACAGCGCGGTTTTCTGGAAAGGCTTCGCCGCCATCGTCAGCGACCTGGCGCCGAAAAACATCGCCCTGCTGGCCGAGCGCGACCGCCTGCAGACCGAACTGGACAGCTGGCACAAGGCCAACCCCGGCCCGATCCGCGACATGAAGGCCTACCGCGCCTTCCTGGAAAAAATCGGCTACCTGGTGCCGGCGCCAGCCCAGGTGACGGCCACCGCCACCAATGTTGACGACGAACTGGCGCTGCAAGCCGGCCCGCAACTGGTGGTGCCGGTGCTCAACGCGCGTTATGCGCTGAACGCCGCCAATGCGCGCTGGGGCTCGCTCTATGACGCGCTGTACGGCACCGACGTGATCCCCGAAACCGAGGGCCTCGAAAAAGGCAAGGGCTACAACCCGGCGCGCGGCGCCAAGGTCATCGCCTATGCGCGCCATGTGCTGGACCAGGCCGCGCCGCTGGCGAGCGGATCGCACAAGGACGCCACGCTGTACAGCGTGACCAATGGCAAGCTGGTGGTGACGCTCAAGGGCGGCGCCAGCACCGGCCTGGCCGAACCCGCGTTGTTCACAGGCTTTCAGGGTGAGGCCGCTGCGCCATCGTCCATCCTGCTGCGCCACAACGGCATCCACATCGACATCCGCATTGACCGCAGCACCACCATCGGCAAGGACGATGCCGCCGGCATCAGTGACCTGGTGCTGGAAGCGGCGCTGTCCACCATCATGGACCTGGAAGACTCCGTCGCCGTGGTGGACGCCGACGACAAGGTGCTGGCCTATGCCAACTGGCTGGGCATCCTGCAGGGCACGCTGACCGAAGAAGTGCAAAAAGGCGGCAAGACTTTCACGCGCGGCCTGAACCCGGACCGCGAGTACACCACCGGCGACGGCCAGCCGCTCACGCTGCACGGCCGCTCGCTGATGTTTGTGCGCAATGTCGGCCACCTGATGACCAACCCCGCCATCCTCTACGACGGCGGCAAGGAAATACCCGAAGGCATCCTCGACGCGGTGATCACCGTGGCGATTGCCATGCACGACCTGCAACGCATCGGCAAGGAAGCGATCGTCAACTCGCGCACCGGCTCCATCTACATCGTCAAGCCCAAGATGCACGGCCCGGCCGAAGCGGCCTTCGCCTCGGAGCTGTTCAGCCGCGTCGAGGCCCTGCTGGGCCTGCCTGAGAACACCGTCAAGCTCGGCATCATGGACGAGGAGCGCCGCACCAGCGTGAACCTGAAAGCCTGCATCGCCGAAACCGCGGCGCGCGTGGCCTTCATCAACACCGGCTTCCTGGACCGCACCGGCGACGAGATCCACAGCGCCATGCATTCGGGCGCGATGATGCGCAAGCCGCTGATGAAAAACACCAACTGGCTGCGCGCCTACGAGATGAGCAACGTGCAGATCGG
>JAZKIE010000218.1:0-3280 GCA_040385025.1 Pseudomonadota bacterium
CCGGCACCACCGCCGGCATCACCGCGCTGCAGATGGACATCAAGATCCAGGGCATTACCAAGGAAATCATGCAGGTCGCATTGGCCCAGGCCAAGGAAGCCCGCATGCACATCCTGGGCAAGATGCAGGAAGCCATGGGCGAAGCCAAGGCCGAGGTCTCTGACTTCGCACCGCGCCTGTATGTCATGAAGATCAACCCCGAGAAAATCCGTGACGTCATCGGCAAGGGCGGCGCAGTCATTCGCGCGCTGACCGAAGAAACCGGCACGCAGATCAACATCGAGGAAGACGGCACCATCACCATCGCGTCCAACGACAGCGCCAAGGCTGATGAAGCCAAGCGCCGCATCGCCGAGATCACTGCCGAAGTCGAAATCGGCAAGATCTACGAAGGTGCCATCACCAAGATCCTGGACTTCGGTGCACTGGTCAACCTGATGCCTGGCAAGGACGGCCTGCTGCACATCAGCCAGATCGCCCACGAGCGTGTCGAGCGCGTGACCGACTACCTGAGCGAAGGCCAGATCGTCAAGGTCAAGGTTCTGGAAACCGACGAAAAAGGCCGCGTCAAGCTGTCCATGAAGGTGCTGCTGGACCGTCCTGCACAAGGCCAGGACCAAGGCTGATTTGCTATTGATTTTGTAGCTGCTTGCGCCCGTCAGACGGGGGCTGCAGCCACGAAACACTTAAAGATTCCATGCAAGCAGTTGAAATTACCTCCTATGGCGCGCCGGACGTGTTGCGGCTGGGTGCGCGGCCCGAGCCGGTGGCCGGTGCGGGTGAGTTGCTGATTCGCGTGGCGGCCTCCGGTGTGAACCGGCCCGATGTGCTGCAGCGAACCGGCAACTACCCGGTTCCGCCGGGCGCGTCTGATATTCCAGGGCTGGAGGTGGCTGGTGTGATCGTCAGTGGCGACGCCGCAGCGATGGCACAGGCGAAGCTGAAGCTCGGCGACCGCGTCTGCGCACTGTTGGCCGGTGGCGGTTATGCCGAGCTCTGCGTGGCCCCGGTTGGCCAATGCCTGCCGGTGCCAGAAGGCTTCAGCGACATCGAGGCCGCTTCCCTGCCGGAAACCTTTTTCACGGTCTGGAGCAATGTGTTTGACCGTGCCCGGCTGCAAGCGGGCGAGACGCTGTTGATCCAGGGCGGCTCCAGCGGCATCGGCGTGACCGCCATCCAGCTTGCCAAGGCCATGGGTGCGACCGTGATCGTGACGGCTGGCAGCGACGACAAATGCGCGGCCTGCCTGAAGCTCGGTGCTGACCACGCCATCAATTACAAGACCGCGGACTTCGCCGAAGAGGTCAAGACGCTGACCGCCGGCAAGGGCGTGAACGTGATTCTGGACATGGTCGCCGGCAGTTATGTGGCGCGCGAAATCGGTTGCCTGGCCGAGGACGGCCGGCTGGTGTTTATCGCGGTGCAGGGCGGTACCAAAGCCGAATTTAATGCCGGACTGGTGCTGCGCAAGCGTCTGACCATCACCGGCTCCACCCTGCGTCCGCGCTCCATCGAATTCAAGACGGCGATCGCCCAGGCGCTCAGGGATAAAGTTTGGCCGCTGCTGGCCAGCGGCGCGATCAAACCGGTGATCCACAGCACTTTCGCGGCGGCCGATGCGGCCCAGGCGCATGTGCTGATGGAGTCGAATCAGCACATCGGCAAAATTGTTTTGACCTGGTAAGCGGTGAACCATGAAAAAACTGATCGCAGGAAACTGGAAGATGAATGGCAGCCTGGCTGCCAACGAGGCTTTGCTGCGCGACATCGCTGCCGGTTTGCCCGCGCAGTCCGTGTGTGCGGTCGCGGTTTGTGTGCCTGCACCTTACCTGGCGCAAGTCCATGCCCTGGTAGCGGACACGCCGGCCGTGGCGCTGGGCGCGCAGGACGTCTCCAGCCAGGCATCCGGTGCGTTCACGGGTGAAGTCAGTGCTTCCATGCTGAAGGAGTTCGGCTGCCGTTATGTGATTGTTGGCCACTCGGAGCGCCGCCAGTACCACGGTGAAAGTGATGCGCTGGTGGCCGACAAGGCCAAAGCAGCGCTGGCCGCCGGCATCACGCCGATTGTGTGTGTGGGTGAAACCCTGGCCGAGCGTGAAGCCGGCCAGACAGAACAGGTGGTCAAGCGCCAACTGGCGGCTGTGATCCACACCAATGGGCATTGCATCAGCGAAATTGTTGTTGCTTACGAGCCGGTTTGGGCGATTGGCACCGGCAAGACCGCGACGCCGGAGGAAGCGCAGGCGGTGCATGCCGTGCTGCGCACGCAGCTCAAGGCGGCGAGTGACCAGGCGGCACGCGTGAAGATTTTGTACGGCGGCAGCATGAACGCTGCCAATGCGGCGTCCTTGCTGGGCCAGGCCGACATTGATGGCGGCCTGATTGGCGGCGCCTCGCTCAAGGCCCCGGATTTTTTGAAAATTATTGCTGCAGCCCCCGTCTGACGGGAAGCGTGCGCTATTAAATTAGGAGTTGATATGAATGTTTTGCTGACGGTTGTTCTGGTGGCCCAAATGCTTTCTGCACTGGGCATGATTGGCCTGATTCTGGTCCAGCATGGCAAGGGCGCCGACATGGGCGCCGCCTTCGGCAGTGGCGGCTCCGGCAGCCTGTTTGGTGCCAGCGGGAGTGCCAACTTTTTGTCGCGCACAACCGCCGTGCTGGCGGCTGTGTTTTTTGTCTGCACCCTGGCCCTGGCTTATTTCAGCAATGCACGTCCGCAGACCGGCTCCAGCGTGCTCGAAGGCTCGACGCTGACGGCTCCCGCACCCGCAGCACCGGCTTCGGGCGCGGCCCAGATTCCGGGCACCGCCGTGCCCGTGCCTGCGCCAGCCCGGACTTCCGTGCCAGCTGCGCCGGGTGTTCCTGACTCAGGTCAAATTCCGACGAAATAGAGTGGCGAACACGCCGCTTTCCACAGGGAGCGGCGCAATTTCAGGGTAAACTCTGAGACTGCCCGGAAAGCCAAAACCGCAAGGTTCCTCATGCCATCCGGGCGCTAAAAAACCGCGGACGTGGTGAAATTGGTAGACACGCTATCTTGAGGGGGTAGTGGCGAAAGCTGTGCGAGTTCGAGTCTCGCCGTCCGCACCACTTACAGGCAATGATCAGTACTGCGCGGGCCAGGCTGATCACCTTGAACAGCATACTGGCACAAGGCAAAACAGCTTCCAGAAGTTGAATTGACGATGAACCTCGACCAATACCTTCCCGTCCTGTTGTTTGTTCTGGTCGGCGTTGCTGTCGGCGTGGTGCCCCAGGTGCTGGGCCGGCTGCTCGG
>JAZKIE010000219.1:0-8565 GCA_040385025.1 Pseudomonadota bacterium
CCAGCGAGCGCCGCGCGCTGCCCTGGGTTCGCATCGAGAAAAACTATGTCTTCGACACGCCCGACGGCAAGCGTCCGCTGGCCGACCTCTTCGAAGGGCGGCGCCAGCTGATGGTGCAGCACTTCATGCTCGGCCCCGGTTGGGAGCAAGGCTGCCCAAGCTGCTCCTTCATGGCCGACCACATGGCCGGCATGCAGATTCACCTGGCGCAGCGTGAGGTGACGTTTGTGGCGGTCTCGCGCGCCACGCTGCCCGAGATCGCGCGTTTCCGCCAGCGCATGGGCTGGGACTTCAACTGGGTTTCCTCCAACGGCAACGACTTCAACTACGACTTCCGCGTGAGCTTCAGGCCCGAGGAGCAGGCCACCGGCAGCGTTCACTACAACTACATGCAGCAGCCGTTCGCGGCGGAGGAAATGCCCGGCATCAGCCTGTTCTACAAGGATGATGCGGGCGAGGTCTTCCGCACCTATTCGACCTACGGGCGTGGCGTGGAGGTGATGATGGGCACCTACAGCATGCTGGACCTCACGCCCATGGGCCGCGGTGAGCGTGATGTGCCGAACCGCATGGAGTGGGTGCGCCACCACGACCGCTACGAGCCAGCGGCCACCGCAGCTGCCTGCTGTTCGGGAAAGCAGTCATGAGCACGCCTTACACCGGCGGATGCGCCTGCGGCGCCATTCGTTATGAAATTTGCGGCGAACCCATGCTGTCCAACGACTGCCAGTGCCGCGACTGCCAGCGCAAGAGTGGCACCGGGCACGGCTCCTACCTGACCTTTGCGGGCCGGGAGCGCGTGCAACTCACGGGCAAAGCGACGCATTGGGACATGGTTGGCGACAGCGGAAACCTGAAGACGCGCGCCTTCTGCCCGAGCTGCGGCTCACCGGTCTACCTGACGTTTGCGGCCATGCCCGATCTTTTCACCGTGCATGCGGCCAGCCTTGACGATCCCGGCCGCTACCAGCCGCAACTGGTGACCTATACCGTGCGCGGCCACGCCTGGGATCACCTCGATCCGGCGCTGCCAAAAATGGAGAAGATGCCGCCAGCATGAACACATCATGGAAAACCTTTGGCCGTGGTTGCTGCTTGCGGGGGTCGGCGCCCTGCATGGGCTGAACCCGGCCAGCGGCTGGGTGTTGGCCGCTGCCTGGGGACTGCGCTCACGCGACCGGTCGCAGGCGCTGCGGGCGCTGCTGCCCATCGCGGCCGGGCACACCCTGTCGGTCGCGCTGGTGGTCGTCGCGGTGGTGTTCGGCCAGGCGATGGATCGCGCTCTGCTCCAGCTCCTGGCGGGCGGGCTGCTTGCCGTCGCCGTGATCGTTCACCTGTCGGGCCGCATGCCCCAGATGGCGCGCGCGCCGGCGGGGCAGGCCGGGCTGGCGCTGGGGTCCTTCATGATGTCCACTGCGCACGGCGCCGGCTTGATGCTGGTGCCGGCGCTGGTTCCGCTGTGCGTGGGGGACGGGTCGGTTCTGGAGAGGAGCGCATCGGGGCCGCTGACGCTGGCGCTCGCGGCGCTGGGCGTTCATACGGCGGCGATGCTCGCCGTCACTGGCCTGATCGCCGCAGGGGTCTGCCGCAGCCTGGATACCGGCGCCCGCTGGCTTGGCTGCCGCAGGCGGGGCTTACCTCCGTACCGCTTTCCAGGTGAAGTGCGGCCGTGTCGGCTGAAAGCAGTCATGACCTGGAGTTTGCGCTAATGCTGTGAATCAAATCGGCGTCCAGCTCATACCAGACGGGCGCAAGCAGCTATCGAATAAATAGCGAATCGCGCAAAAAGCTCAGCGCGTTTTGGCGGCCTGGCGCAGGCAGTCCATCAACTGCCCGGTGGTAGCCGTGAGGCGGCGGCCGCGAACCGTGATCAGACCGACTGCCGGCAGATCGACCGGCACCTTGAGTGTGAGCATGCTCACCAGACCCAGTTTTTCAAAATGCCGGCCGACCGAACGCGCCATGAAAGCCACAGCGCCGCGCTCATGCACGAAGGTGGCCTGTGCCAGGAAGGACGAGGTCTCGATCAGATCGGTGGGCGGATGCAGGCCGTGTTTGTGGAACTCTTGCTCGAGCTTGACGCGAAGCGACGCCCAGGGCGGTGGCAGCACGCAGGGCAGGGTGGCGAGGTCAGCCCAGCCGGCGCGTGGTTTCTTCAGTAGCGCGTGCCCCGGCTTGACCACGGCCACCATGGGTTCGTTGTACAGCGCCTCCGTCTCCAGGTCGGGCGCGGCATAACCGGGCTCCAGCCGTCCGACGAACAGGTCCAGCTCGCCCAGGCGCAGCTTGGGCAGCAAATGCGTCAGATCGCCTTCTTCGACCAGCACGGTGGCGCGGGCCGAGCGCTGCTTGAGCAGGTTCACGGCGCGCGCCAGCAAGGTGGGCAGGGACGCCACCATGGAGCCGACGCGCGTGCGCCCGGCAGCGCCGCTTTCCTCGGCGGCGATTTCGTCGCGGGTACGCTCGTAGTCGGCGAGCACAGACCTTGCAAAACGCACGATGGCGATGCCGCTGGCCGTGGGGTCGCTGCCGCGCGTGGAGCGGTCGAACAGAGTGAGGCCCAGCATGTTCTCCACCTCGCCGAGCATGCGCGAAACAGCGGGCTGACTGACCGACAGGAATTCTGCCGTGCGCCCGAGGTGGCGGAACTCGTCAAGCGCCACCACCAGTTGGAGGTGGCGCAGCTTGATGTTGGAGCGCAGTGCGCGGTCGATGGTGGCCATGCCGCCATCATAGTTAATGTTGACTGCATGAAGCAATGCAAATAATCGAACACATGGTTATGAATGCACGACCACAATCCCGGCAAGCCATCGCAAGAATGCGGCCGCTTCGTTCCTGCCCACCACAATCATCCGTGAGGAAGACAAAATGACCACCTTGATCCAACCCCGCCGCCGTCTGTTGCTGGCCGGCGCCTCTGCCGGTGTCGCCGGCCTGGTCCTGCCGTCATTGGCACGCGCCCAGGAATTTCCGTCCCGTCCCATCACCTTCATCTGCCCCTGGCCGGCCGGTGGCACCGCCGACGCGTCCATGCGCACCATCTGCCAGGTCATGGCCACCGTGCTCAAACAGCCGGTTGCGGTGGAAAACCGTGCCGGCGCGGCCGGCATGATAGGCGCCAAGGCACTGGCCAGCGCCCGGCCTGACGGCTACACCATCGGCCAGATCCCGATTTCTGTCACGCGCTTCTCCCAGCTCGGCTCGCTCCAGGCCGATCCGCTCAAGGACTTCACTTACCTTGCACGCACCTCGGGCCAGACTTTCGGAATTGCGGTGCTGCCGGCCTCGCGCTTCAAGACACTGAAGGAGATGGTCGACTTCGCGCGCGCCAATCCCGGCCGCGTGACCTACGCGCATGCCGGTGTCGGCGGGGCGACCCATGTCGGCATGGAAGAGTTCGCCATGGCCGCCGGCATCGAGCTCAATGCCATCGCCTACAAGGGCGGCGCCCAGGCGTTGCAGGACACGCTGGGCGGCCAGGTCGATCTGCTGGCGGATTCCAGTTCGTGGGCACCGCATGTGGAGGCCGGCAAGCTGCGCCTGCTGGCGACCTGGGGCGAGCAGCGCACACCGCGCTTCAAGGACACGCCGACCCTGAAGGATGCCGGTTTCAAGGTGGTGGTCGATGCGCCCAACGGCATAGGCGCACCCAAAGGCCTGCCGCGCGATGTGGAGGACAAACTGCGCGCTGCCCTGCGTTTCGCCGTCGCCAGCGACGAGTTCAAGGCGGTGGCCAGCAAGATCGACGCGCCGGTGATGTACCTGGATGGCCCGGACTACCTCAAGTACGTCAAGACCGTTTATGACAAGGAAACGCTGCTGATCAAACGCCTGAAGCTCAAGGACATGCTGGCCAAAGGCTGATGCAGTTATGAACCCGCTGATCCGCCTGCATGCCGACGACAACGTCCTTGTCGCCAGGGAGGCTCTGACCCTCGGTCAGACCTTGCCTGGACTGGGCATGACCTTGCGGGCGCAGGTGGCGGCGGGTCACAAGATCGCGGCGCGGGCCATTGCCAGCGGGGAGCAGGTGCGCAAGTACAACACCGTCATTGGCGTGGCCACGCGCGACATCGCGATGGGTGACCACGTGCACTCGCACAACATCGAGCTACCGGAGACCTTGCGCGATCCGGACTTCGGTGCGGATGTGGTGGCCGTCGACTATGTGCCCGAGGCCCAGCGCGCGCGTTTCATGGGCTATGTGCGCGAGGACGGCCGCGTGGGCACGCGCAACTTCATCGGCATCATTTCGTCGGTCAATTGCTCGGCCACAGTCATCAAGCGCATTGCCGCGCATTTCACGCCCGAGCGGCTCGCTGCTTTTCCCAATGTCGACGGTGTTGCGGCATTTGCCCAGACCACGGGCTGCGGCATGTCTTCGCCCAGCGAACACTTCGACCTGCTACGCCGCACGCTGGCCGGTTATGCGCGTCACCCGAATCTGGCCGGCGTGCTGATCGTCGGCCTGGGCTGCGAGCGCAACCAGGTGTCGGCCTTGGTCGATTCCCAGGGGCTGGAGGCCGGGCGCCTGATGCGCACGCTCGTGATGCAGGAGGTCGGCGGCACACGCGCCACCATCGCCGCCGGTGTCGAGGCGATTGAAGCCATGCTGCCGCTTGCCAATGCCTACAGCCGCAGTAGCGTGCCGGCCAGCCACATCAAGGTCGGCCTCGAATGCGGGGGCTCCGACGGCTTTTCCGGCATCACCGCGAATCCGGCGCTGGGCGCGGCCATGGACATCCTGGTGCGCCACGGCGGCACCGCCATCCTGTCGGAAACGCCCGAGATCCACGGCGTGGAAGACATGCTGACGCGCCGCGCCGTCTCGCCGGAAGTGGGGCGCCAACTGCTGGATCGCCTGGCTTGGTGGGAGGACTACACGCGCGGCCAGAACGGCCAGTTCAACGGCGTGGTCGGACCGGGCAATCAGGCCGGCGGCCTGGCCAACATCTTCGAGAAGTCGCTCGGTTCCGCGATGAAGGGCGGCACCACGCCGCTACAAGCTGTCTATCGTTATGCCGAACTTATCGAGCAGGCTGGCCTGGTCTTCATGGACTCGCCCGGCTACGACCCGGTGGCCGTGACCGGCCAGATCGCCAGCGGCGCCAACCTGATCTGCTTCACCACCGGACGCGGCTCAATGTTCGGCTCCAAGCCAGCACCCACCATCAAGCTCGCCAGCAACACACCCATGTTCAAGCGCCTGGCCGAAGACATGGACATCAACTGCGGCGCCATCCTGGACGGCGAGGTCGATATCGCGCAGATGGGCCAGCGCATCTTCGAGGCGATTCTCCGCCACGCATCGGGCGAGCCGACCCGCAGTGAGGAACTGGGCCTGGGGGACCATGAATTTGTGCCCTGGCATCTGGGCATCGTCAGTTAGGAAACTTTCTTTGTTGAACACACTTTCAAGGGGCGACCTGGTCCGCTCCGGCAACTTCATTGGCGGGTTTTGGCGCGAAGCACAGAGCGGCGGCCGCCACCTGGTCACCGATCCAGCGACGCTGGCCACCATCGCCCATGTTCCCGACAGTGCGGCGGTGGACGCGCTGGCGGCCCTCGACGCCGCACACGCAGCCTTCGAGGGCTGGCGTGAGCGCAGCGGCCGCGAGCGCGCGCAACTGCTCAGGCGCTGGCACGGACTGATCCTTGCCCACCAGGAGGACCTGGCACGCATCATCTCCAGCGAACAGGGCAAGCCGCTGGCGGAATCCCGGGGCGAGGTGTTGTACGGCGCGTCTTATGTGGAATGGTTTGCCGAAGAAGCCGCCCGTGTGCATGGCGACGTGATCCCGGCGCCGGGGCGCGGGCGTCGCATGCTGGCCACGCGGGAACCGGTGGGCGTGGTAGCGGCGATCACCCCGTGGAATTTTCCGCTGGCCATGATTACGCGCAAGCTGGCGCCGGCACTGGCGGCCGGCTGCACTGTCGTGGCCAAACCAGCGGAAGACACGCCGCTGACTGCTGCGGCGCTGGTCGTGCTGGCCGAAGAGGCCGGGTTTCCGGCTGGCACCATCAACCTGGTGTGCGCCTCGCGCGAACATACGCCGGAGGTGGTGGATGTCTGGCTGACTGATGAGCGGGTGCGCAAGATCACCTTCACCGGCTCGACGCCGGTCGGCAAACACCTGGCGCGAGCTTCGGCCGGCACGCTCAAGCGCCTGTCGCTGGAGTTGGGCGGCAATGCGCCCTTCATCGTGTTCGAGGATGCCGACCTGGATGCTGCGGTGGAGGGCCTGATGGTTGCCAAGTTCCGCAACGGCGGCCAGACCTGCGTTTGTCCGAACCGTGTCTTCGTGCACAAGGCCGTGCATGACAGCTTCGTCGACAAGTTGGTGGGACGGGTCGCCGCCTTGCAGGTCGGTCCGGCCAGCGATGCCCAGGCGCAGATCGGTCCCATGATCAATGCGCGCGCGCTTGAAAAAATCGATGGACATGTGCGTGATGCACTTCAGCGCGGCGCAACAGTGGCTGTGGGTGGGCAGCGTCTGGGCGCGCCGCAGGTGGCGGGTGCGGGCCACTACTTCGCTCCCACGGTGCTGACGGGCGTGGACGCCTCCATGCTGTGCGCGGTTGAGGAGACCTTCGGCCCGGTGGTTGCGTTGTCGCGCTTCACGAGCGAGGAGGAGGCGGTACGCCTGGCGAATGACACGCCCTTTGGCCTCGCGGCCTATTTTTATTCAGTTGATGCTGCACGCATCGCCCGTGTGGCCGAACGGCTGGAAGCCGGCATCGTCGGCATCAACGAAGGCGCGCTGGCTGCCGAGGCCGCGCCTTTCGGCGGCATCAAGGAATCGGGTTATGGACGCGAAGGTTCGCGCCACGGCCTGGACGACTATCTTCAGTGGAAATACCTGTGTCAGGGAGGATTGTGATGAGCAATGTATTCAAGGCGGCGTTGTCCGCAGGACGGCCGCAGATCGGTCTGTGGCTGTCGATGGCCCAGCCCTACCTGGCCGAAGTCAGCGCCACTGCGGGTTTCGACTGGCTGCTGGTCGATGGCGAACATGCGCCCAACGACCTCCGATCGACGCTGGCGACGCTGCAGGCGGTGGCGCCCTATCGCTCTCAGCCGGTGGTGCGCGCGGTGTCGGGCGAGGACTGGCAGATCAAGCAGTTGCTGGACATCGGCGCGCAGACCCTGCTGGTGCCCATGGTGGACACGGCAGAGCAGGCGGCGCAACTGGTGGCGGCGACGCGTTACCCGCCGCTGGGCGTGCGCGGTGTCGGCAGCGCCGTCGGGCGCGCCTCGCGCTGGAGCAGCCGGACCGACTATCTGGCGGTGGCCGACGACGAGGTCTGCCTGCTGGTACAGGCCGAAAGCGTGACCGCGCTGGCCAACCTCGAATCCATCTGCGCGGTCCAGGGCGTGGACGGTGTTTTCATCGGCCCGGCCGACCTGGCCGCCTCCATGGGACACCGCGGCAAGCCTGGCCACCCCGAGGTGCAGGCGGCCATTGAGCTGGCCATGCGTACCATCGTCGCCTCGGGCAAGGCCGCCGGCACGCTGACCTCGGATCCGCAACTGGCACGGCGTTACCTGGAACTGGGCTGCAGCTATGTGGCCGTCGGTGTGGATGTGCTGCTGTTTGCGGGCGCAGCGCGGCGGCTGGCGGCTGATTTCATCGCTTCTCCGTGATCGTATGAAGCGCCGGATCGACGTCGCAAACCCTGTCCACCGTGCCTGGCGGCCCAAGGCTGTCTTTTCTTGGCACTTAGGGCATCAGGGGCTTTAGGATAAGCCCGGCGAGACGCGGTCATGCGGACATTACGGTGGTTTTATGAGGTAAGTGGGCTTGTGGCCCATAACTGTTGGGCGCAGGCAGATATTGAATTCATAGCATTTTCTTGCCAGGGTCCTCCAAAACAGCGCCGAAATGCTTGCTGATGTGGTGCTGAAACCCGCTTATCTTGCTCTTTCCGGAAAAGTAATGTAGTGCTCCGGCATTTCTAACGCATAATCGGGGGGTGTCGGTGTAAATGCACTCGCACAAGTTAGGTGATCGGTCAGTTTCGCGCGCTACGGCGGTTTGTTTTGTTGTGCTTTCGGGACCCCATCGCTTTTGTTTTATGTATTTTTGAGGAATCCCTATGGGCAATAAACTTTACGTCGGCAACCTGCCATACACGGTTCGTGACGAAGACCTGCAACAATCTTTCGGCCAGTACGGCTCTGTCACCAGCGCCAAAGTCATGATGGAACGTGACACCGGTCGCTCCAAAGGTTTCGGCTTTGTCGAAATGGGCAACGATGCCGAAGCTCAAGCCGCAATCGCCGGCATGAACGGCCAGTCCCTGGGCGGCCGCAGCATCACTGTGAACGAAGCCCGTCCGATGGAAGCTCGTCCTCCACGTAGCGGCGGCTTCGGCGGCGGCGGTGGTGGCGGCGGCTACGGTGGTGGCGATCGCTCCGGCGGTGGCGGCTACGGTGGTGGCGGCGGCGGTGGCCGCGGCGGCTACTAAGCCCTGCAACCCAGCCGTCTCAGCCTTGTGCTGAGACAAAGCCAAAAAGGCTTCAGAACTTCGGTTTTGAAGCCTTTTTTGTTTGGCGACGCC
>JAZKIE010000220.1:0-5130 GCA_040385025.1 Pseudomonadota bacterium
TCGCTGCTGAGCTCCAGCGTGTGCGGCAGCAGCACCAGGTCCAGGCTGTTTTCCGGAAACGGCAAGGCCGCCGGTTCGGTCAGCAGTGCCACGCGCGGGGAATTGGCAAGCTCGCCGAAAGTCGCCACCGGGCCTTTGTCAGTCGGCGGGACAGCCGCGGCGGGCCCTGCATCGGCGCCCTGCAAGGCCAGCCATTTGTGCGGCATGCGGTTGGCGCGCAGCGCGTCGAGTTCGGGCAGGCCCAGTTGCAGCGCGTGGTAGCCGAACATGTCTGCCACCGCCTGGTCGAATCGCTCACGCTCCCACGCCAGCAAATACTCGCCGGGAGGGGTCCTGAACCAGTCGGTGAAACCTATAATTTGTGAGCCCATCAAGAACGACGCATGTACCTAATTCCCATCCCCGCCTTTAACGACAACTACCTCTGGCTGTTGCACGATGGCC
The DNA here is from genome assembly GCA_040385025.1 of Pseudomonadota bacterium. GTDB lineage: Bacteria > Pseudomonadota > Gammaproteobacteria > Burkholderiales > Burkholderiaceae_C > Polaromonas. Next base: position 445 of record JAZKIE010000220.1, read on the forward strand.
GGCGCGCCTTGATCGTCGACCCCGGCGACGCCGCCCCCGTGCAGCAGGCGCTGCGTGACAACGGCTTGCAACTGGCCTCAATTCTAGTCACGCACCACCACCCCGACCACACCGGCGGCGTTGCTGAACTGCACGCGTCCACCGGCGCGCCAGTGTATGGCCCCGCCCGGGAAAACATTCCCGAGCCCTTCAGGCGGCTCAAGGGCGGCGAGGCGGTTCAGGCGCTGGGCCTGGATTTTGAGGTGATCGATGTGCCTGGCCATACTGCCGGGCACATTGCTTTTTACACCCCCGACATGGACGGTCGGCCCCTGCTGTTCTGCGGCGACACCCTGTTTTCCGGCGGTTGCGGGCGGCTTTTTGAAGGCACGCCGGCACAAATGCTGGCCTCGCTGGACCGCCTGGCTGCCCTGCCCGGCAACACCCGCGTTTGCTGCACGCATGAATACACCCTGAGCAACCTGCGCTTTGCACTGGCGGTAGAACCTGACAACACCGAGCTGATTGGTTACCATGCACGCTGTACCGCCTTGAGAGCCGATGGCAAGCCGACCTTGCCCACCTCGATTGCCCAGGAGTTGCTGATCAACCCGTTCTTGCGTACCCGACAAGCCACTGTCATGGCCGCGGCCCGGCGTTTCGATCCGGCCACCCATGACGACAACAGCGTATTTGCCGCCATCAGGCAGTGGAAGAACCAATTCAAATGACCGAACCGCAGCGACCGTTTTTCATCTCCACCTTCCTTTCCGGCGGGCGCTTCCCCCGCCAGGCTTCAGGCCTCAAAACCTTTCTTCTCGGACTCGCTGTCGCCGTGCTCGCGGGCTGCGCCAGCACCAGCCCGCCCGGCATGCCCGGCGACCCGGTGCTGACCACGTCGACACCCTCTGCACCCGCAGGCCAACCGGTGTATCCGAATGGACCCCTGTCGCCCATCAGCCGGGCCCAAGCCGCGTCCGCTACTGTCACCCAGTTGCAGCCGCCGTCGGACCTGTGGGACCGCATACGCGCAGGTTTTGCCATGCCCGACCTGCAGGGCGAGCTGGTCACCGACCGCGAGCAGTGGTACGCCAGCCGGCCCGATTACATCCAGCGCATGACCGAACGCTCAAGCAAATACCTGTTTCACATCGTCGAGGAGCTGGAGCGCCGCAACATGCCGACCGAGCTGGCGCTGTTGCCCTACATTGAAAGCGCCTTTAACCCGCAGGCCGTTTCCAGCGCCAAGGCGGCTGGCATGTGGCAGTTCATGCCGGCCACCGGCAAGTACTTCGACCTGAAACAAAACGCCTTTCGGGACGACCGCCGCGATGTGCTGGCCTCGACCCGCGCCGCGCTCGACTACCTGCAAAAACTCCATGGCATGTTCGGTGACTGGCACCTGGCGCTGGCGGCCTACAACTGGGGCGAAGGCAGCGTCGGCCGCGCCATCTCCAGAAACAAGAAAGACGGCCTGGGCACCGGCTACCAGGACCTGCGCATGCCCGACGAAACCCGGCTCTATGTACCCAAGCTGCAGGCCGTCAAGAACATCGTGGCCAATCCGCAGGCCTTCCGCGCCGAGCTGCCACTGATTGAAAACCATCCCTATTTCCAGCAGGTGCTGATCACGCGCGACATCGATGTGGCGCTGGCCGCGAAACTGGCCGACGTCGCACTCGCCGACTTCAAGGCGCTCAACCCGTCGGCGCACCGGCCGGTCATCATTGCCTCCGGCACGCCGCAAATCCTGCTGCCCTGGGACAACGCCAAGGTGTTTCAGCGCAACTTCGAGGCCTACACCCAGGGCCAATATGCAAGCTGGACGGCCTGGACCGCGCCGGCCACCCTCAGCGTGGGCGATGCCGCCAAACGCGTCGGCATGAGCGAGGCTGACCTGCGCGGCGTCAACAACATCCCGCCGCGCATGCTGATCAAGGCCGGCTCCACCCTGCTGGTGCCACGCTCTGCCAAAATGGACAATGACGTGGCCGGCCACATTGCCGATACCGCGCAAGTGGCCTTCGCCCCGGAGGTCGTCACCCGGCGCAGCACCGTCAAGGCGCGCAAGGGCGAAACCGTGGCGACCATCGCCAAACGTTATGGTCAAAGCGCGGCCAGCGTGGCCGAGTGGAACGACGTGAGTGCCAATGCCGCATTCAAGCTGGGGCAGCAGGTGGTGATGTTCTTGCCCGTCAAAGCGACCACGGCCCGCAAGGCAGCGCCTGCACGCAGCAACATCAAGGCCGTCAAGCGCAGTCCAGGCAAAACCGCGATTCAGAGCAAGAAGCGCTAGGCCAGTCAAGGCTTCAAGCAACAACGGCCCTCGGCGCTTATTCAGTCTGCGTAACCAGCTATCAAAATAATAGCGGATCAGATTGCATATCCCATGGCCGTGAGACCCCCCGCCCCAGCAGCCAGAACCGCGTCTCCCTTTCGCTTTATTTTTCTGCTGGGGCTGCTGATCCTGGCCGTCGGTGTCGGGCTGCTGATACTGTCCATGCAACAACGGGGTTTGCGTCTGGCCGGTGCGGTCTCCCTGCTGCTCGGCGTTGTCTTGACGGGCAGTTACCTGACCAGCAGGCTCTTTTCCGGCATGTATGCCGACCCCCTCGCCTACGAACCGCCCTGGGCCAAGCTGGGCCGGGGCGAAGGCCCCCCGCGACTGCCCGCGCCCGGCAAGCCGGCAGCCCCCCCCAGCACACCCGTTGCCATCGAAAAATTGATCGATTTTCCGGAACCTGCGCCACCGCGCCGGGCGCCCATGCCGGCCCCCAAGGCAGCGGTCAGCCCCGCGCCAGTCAGGGCATGGACGGCGGAACTGTTTGACCGCATGTCGCCGCAGCAATTCGATGCATTCTGTCTGACACTGTTCGCCCAAAGTGGTCTGGAAACCCGCGCCCAGTCGCATGGCGCAGCCGGCGGCGTGACGATCTGGCTTTATTCACGCAATGCACAACAAGCCAAGGACAGCCCGGTGGCGGTAGCCGTGTGCAAGTTATGGCCAGGCCAGCCGCTGGCCGTTCGCGAAATTCACCCCCTGCTGTCCCTGATGACGGCGCGTCAACTCAAACGCGCGACCTATGCCACCGCGTCGAGCTTCACCGAGAACGCCCGCAAGTTTGCCAAATACAACGGCATCAATGCACTGGACCGGTCCGGATTGCTCGCGCTGATCGCCACACGCACGCCGGCGCAGCAGCAGATCCTGATGACCATTGCACTCGGCAAACGCTGAGCCCCTGTCAGGCCCTAGAGGCGCAGTGAGCCGGTTCCAAACAGGCCGATCAGGCCGATGACAATCAGGTAAATCGCCACGATGTAGTTGAGCAGCCGCGGCATGATGAGAATCAAAATGCCGGCAATCAGGGAAACGATGGGGCCGATGGAGACGGAGAGATTCATGGGGATGTCCTTGCAGTGCGCTGTAGGCAGCGGCAGGTGGCCGCTGGGCTGAACCCAATGTAGCGACAGCCCCGGCTGGCGTCTGTAGGACGGAACAAACAGATGGCAAACCGCAGCGTCAGCGGCTGTCCTGTTTCACCAGTGCAGCCAGAAATTCCGGCAACACCCGGTGCTGCGACAGCAGGTAATGCCCCATGGCGCCGGCAACCTGCCGCACTGCAGGCCGCGCCGACATGCGCTCGCGCCAGGCCAGCAGGCGCGGTGTGCTCTCACCCATGGGGACACCCATGCGGGCCCCGAACAACTGCGCCATGTAAAACGCAATGTCCGCAAACGAATAGCTGCCAGCCAGCCAGTCACGGCCTTCCAGCAAGGCATCCATGCTGCGGTAATAAGCGGCGCAAGCCTCGCATGCAGCGACGGCTGGCGCATGCTGCAACTGGTCCTGCAGACCCATCAGGCGAATGACGGGCGGGAAGTAAACCTCGTCGGCGCTGTGCTCCAGCAGGCGTGCACGGGCCTTGTCAGCGAGACCCGCCGGCCACAGGGCGGGCCTGGCTTGCAGCTCTTCGAGATACTCGAAAATCTGCGTCGAATCAAACAACTCCAGGCCGCCATGCACCAGCACCGGCACCTGCTGCTTGGGGTTGATGCGAAGCACCGCGGGATGTTTGGGCTGGTACAGAAGCTTCATGTCGAAGGGCACCATCACCAGCTCAAAGTCCAGGCCTTTTTCGAGCATGGCGATCTGCACCTTGGCGCCGAACATGCTCAGCGGCCCGGAATACAGCACCAGGGGAGCCGCATCGCCCGTCACAGCTTCTCCGTGTCGCCGATGCGCGGTTGCCACTTCATGAGGCGCTTTTCGACCCGCCCGACAATCCCGTCAAGCACCAGCGCAAAGGCCGTCAGCACCACGATGCCGGCAAATACCGTGTTCACGTCGAAGGTGCCTTCGGCCTGCAGGATCAGGTAACCGACGCCACGCGCCGACCCCAGGTACTCGCCGACCACCGCCCCCACAAAGGCCAGGCCCACCGAGGTGTGCAGGCTGGAAAACACCCAGCTCGTTGCGCTGGGCAGGTAGACGGTGCGCAGCAATTGCCGCTGGTTCGCGCCCAGCATCCGCGCATTGGCCAGCACCACCGGGCTGACCTCCTTCACGCCCTGGTAGACGTTGAAAAACACGATGAAAAACACCAGCGTGACCGCCAGCGCCACCTTGCTCCAGATGCCCAGGCCGAACCACATGGCAAAAATCGGCGCCAGAATCACGCGCGGCATCGAATTGAGCGCCTTGAT
>JAZKIE010000221.1:0-2698 GCA_040385025.1 Pseudomonadota bacterium
GCAGGGCGGGGGACAAGCCCAGGGAGGTAAATGGCATGAACAGGGCTTTGTGAGGAGGCAAGGGCGGACTGGCCCTGCAAACACCCAGTTTAAGCCCGCCCGGCCAGTCGCGCCGCAGGGCAAGCCGCATAATCGACGGATGGCGAACCGGCTCTTTTCAGAGGCCGGGCACCGACCGACTCAAAGGCATCCGTGAAAAAGACATTCAAGTTAAGTATCGAAGGCAAAAACCGCGACCGCGTGCTGGACGCGGTCAAACACGACATCCGCAAATACGTGAAGCGGCAGCGCCGCGTGCCCTTGCCCGAGGGCGTGGATTTCTGGGACTTTGACTGCCGCTTCGGCGCCAGCGAGGAAACAGCGTCGGTGGTGCATTTCGCAACCATCATGGCGCTGGTCGATGCCGCCGCCAAAGACGGCGCCGATGCTTTTTACCTCGAGTTGCTGGCGAAAGAGGGCCGGCGAACGCACCGCCCCCGCCCGCAGGACGATGAGAGTGGCGGTGGCGGTAGCGGTGACGCGAATACGCAGGCGCCCGAAGCCGGCGAATGAGCCTGCAGTACCTCGACTTTGATTACACCGAAGACCCCGAGGGTGGCGGCAGTTTCGATGCCATGGCCTCGGTGCGGCAGGCGCAGCTTGCTGCAGTGCGCGCAGAAATTGCCGAGGTGCTGGACTGGGCCGAAACCACCTTTGCGGGACAGCGTGCACCGCTGGACGAGGGTGGCGAGTGGGATTTGGACCTGCAGGAGCAGGCCGATGGGGCGTCGCCACCCTGGCATGTGCTGACTTTGTCCATCAGCGGCAGCGCGCCCTTCTGCGCAGCGTTTATGCAGCGTTTCGGCCTGGATGCCTAGGCCGGCAAACCCAGCGCGTCAAACACCAGCATCGCGGCCCAGGCATCGTTGGCGGCGTAGACGAGCTGGCTTTCGCTGAGCTGGCGGTTGGCCCAGTTGGAGGTGGTGGCTTTTTTTGACTTCAGGAAGCGCCGATTGAACAGCACCGCCACTGCACCGCGCACACCGATTTCCTTGGCATAGCCTTTTTTGCGGAAGACCACGTTCAGGTCCAGCACATTGCGCGGCTCCACGCCCAGCGTCCGGCGGATCTGCGTGTGGTCGCCGGCCAGGCCGAAGCCGACCTTGGTGATGTGCCCGGCCTCCAGCAGGGCTGCGACCACCTCTCGACAACGCGCATCGAAGAGCTGGAACACCCAGGCTTTGTCCAGCGTGGACAGTTGCACCACGTGTGGGCCTTCGGACACCTGATCGCGGAAAAAAGTGGGCTTGGACTCGGTGTCGAAACCGAGCACGGGGCTGGCCGACAGAAGTTTCCAGGCCTCTTCGGCTTGCTGCGCGGTGGCGACCAGCACGATGTTGGCCAGGCCCAGGCGTTCCAGCGGCTCGAGCGCCGCGAGTTCGTCGCGTGTCGGCGAGGCGAATTGGGGCATGTCAGCGGCTGCGCCTGGCTTCAGGCATGCGTTGACACACTGGGAATGGTGGTCGCCGGCGGCGTGTTGCGGCTGCGGCCGCAGCGCACGATGCCGTCAATCATCACCATACCGACGCCGGGAATGTCGCCGCGCTGCACGCTGTCGAGCAGGTCGCGGCCGGCCGTGTGCTGCGCCCTGTCCATGAACACAAAGTCGGCATCGCGTCCGACCTCGATCAGTCCGCAGTTGAGCTTGCGGATGCGCGCCGTGTTGCCGGTGGCAAAACAGAAGGCCAGTTCGGCCGGGATGTTGCCCAGGCTGGACAGCAGCGAGATCAGCCTGAGCATGCCCAAGGGCTGCACGCCGGAGCCGGCCGGGCCGTCTGTGCCGAGGATCACGCGATGTGGGCATTTGAGCTGCAGCGCCGCTTGCGCGGCGGCAATCGCGACCTTTTCATTGCCGTTGTGCACGATCTCGATCGCGCGCGAGGACTTTTCGCAGAGTTCGCAGACATGCTGCTCTGACAGTGAGGTGTGCCCGCCGTTGATGTGGCCGATCACGTCGGCATCGGCTTCGAGCACCACGTCCTTGTCGATCAGGCCCGAGCCCGGAATCGACGGGCCGCCGGTGTGGATGGTGCTCTGGATGCCGTACTTGCGGGCCCAGGCGACCATTTCCTTGGCTTCGTAACCGGCTTTGACCGAACCCAGGCCGACCTCGCCGAGCAGGCTCACACCAGCCTCGGCCAGGTCCTTGAAGTCCTGCTCGACCATGCCTTTTTCAATGATGGGCGCGCCGGCCAGCACCTTCACGCCACCGGGGCGAAAGTTGTCGAAGGCGCGCTGCGCAGTGATGGCCAGGGCCTTCAGGCCGACGATGTCCTTGGGCCGGCCGGGCAGGTGCACTTCACCGGCAGAAATCATGGTGGTGACGCCGCCGTGCATGGTCGAATCAATCCAGCCGATCTGATTCTGGCGCGGCGTCCAGTCGCCGAAGACCGGGTGCACATGGCTGTCGATCAGGCCGGGCGCGATACAGGTCTGGTGTGCATCGATGGTGGTTTGCGCGTGGGCCATGTCGCAGTCCTTGGCCTTGCCGACCGCCACGATCAGACCGTCGTGCACGACGATGGTGTCCGCGTCCAGGATGGGCTGGTCGATGTCGCCCGACAACAGCAGGCCGATGTTGGTGATGACCACTTTGCCGGACTTGCCGCTTGCTGCTGCTTCTGCCATGGCTTGCTTTCGTGGGAGGGTGTCAGGGATT
>JAZKIE010000222.1:0-12976 GCA_040385025.1 Pseudomonadota bacterium
ACTTGCCTTCGGTCAGGGTCAGGCTCAGCGTCTGCTCGCCGGTTTTTTCACAGGCGGCGGCACGCACCGGCTTCGGGTCGTCGTCCAGCACCACGCCCGCCAGCAGCCTGGCCACCTGTTTGTCGTCGACCGGGTGTTTGGCCCTCACCTCATAGACTTTGGGCACATGGTGTTTGGGTGAACTCATGCGGTGGATGAATTTGCCGTCGTCCGACAGCAGCAAGAGGCCGGTGGTGTCCTGGTCGAGACGCCCCACCGCCTGCACACCGGCCGCCGCGCCGCCGCCGCGCTGGCGGATGGGCGCCGGCAGCAGCGTGTAGATGCTGGGGTAGGTGCTGGGTTTTTGCGAACACTCGTAACCCGCCGGCTTGTGCAGCATCAGATAGGCCTTGGCGTGGTAGGCCCAGTCCACACCTTGCACCGAGAACTGCAGCCCGTCTACTACAAATTCCATGGCAGGATCCTCACAGGGGACATGGGCCACAGCCACAAAACCTTGTTGAACCAAGCCGGCGCAGACGCGCCGCGTGCCGAAGCCCTGGGAGAAAAGAATGTCCTGAAGTTGCATGCTTGCCATGGCTGTATTGTCGCCGCAGCAGCGGCAAGGCTTCACGGCAAAACGCGGCGCCGGCCTACCCGGTGCAGTTCGGCGACCGCCCACAATGCCGCATGCCCCTCAAACGCCGACCCATGACCATCGTCCTGATCACCTTCGTCCTGACGGCTGCGGCCGTACTGCTGGCCCTCAACTTCACGGCGGGTGAGAAGAAAGTCGAACACCAGTTGCCGCGCCTGTACGGCACCAGCGACCCGCAGTTTGCGCGCGCCATGGGCAGCCTGCTGGGCCCGGGCATCGCCAGTGGCAACAAACTCACCGAACTGATCAACGGTGACCAGATTTTCCCGTCCATGCTGGACGCGATCCGCAGCGCCAAACAAACCATCACCTTCGAAACCTACATCTACTGGTCGGGCGAGATCGGCAAGCAGTTTGCCGACGCGCTGACCGAACGTGCGCGCGCCGGCGTGAAAGTGCATGTGCTGCTGGACTGGGTCGGCAGCTCAAAAATCGATGAGGCTTTTTTGAAGGATATGGAAGCGGCCGGTGTGCAGGTGCGCAAATTCCACCAGCCGCACTGGTACAACCTGGCGCGCATGAACAACCGCACCCACCGCAAGCTGCTGGTGGTGGACGGCAAGGTCGGATTTACCGGCGGTGTCGGCATCGCGCCCAAATGGACCGGCGCCGGCCAGGACGCGGATCACTGGCGCGACTCGCATTTCCGCGCCGAAGGCCCGGTGGTTGCGCAGATGCAATCGACTTTCCTGGACAACTGGCTGAAGGTCACCGGCGAGGTCAAACACGGCCAGGAGTACTTCCCGGCCGTTGAGACCGCCGGAACCAGCCATGCGCAGATGTTCTCCAGCTCGCCATCGAGCGGCAGTGAAAGCATGCAACTGATGTACCACCTGGCCATCACTGCGGCAGAGCGCAGCATCGACCTGTCGATGGCTTACTTTGTGCCCGATGAACTCAGCAGCAAGATCCTGCTGGACGCCCTCAAGCGCGGGGTCAAGCTGCGACTGATCGCACCGGGGAAAATCACCGACACCGAAACCGTGCGTTCGGCATCACGCGGCACCTGGGGCCCGCTGCTGGAAGCCGGCGCCGAGATTTACGAATACCAGCCGACCATGTACCACTGCAAGGTCATGATCATCGACAAGCTGATGGTCTCGGTCGGCTCGACCAACTTCGACAACCGCTCCTTCCGCCTCAACGACGAGGCCAACCTCAACATCTACGACCCGGTGTTTGCCGCGCGCCAGACCGAGGTGTTTGCGCAAGACCTGGCGCGCTCGCGCCGCATCACCTTGCAGGAATGGCAGGACCGGCCCTTGAAGGAAAAACTCAAGGAACGCCTGGCGTCCATCCTTGGCTCACAGCTTTGATGCAAGTCCCGCAAAGCCGGAAAGAAAAAAGCCCAACCGGAGCCGGTTGGGCTTTTTGAAGGTGGTGGAGCTGGGGGGATTTGAACCCCCGTCCGCAAGCCTTGTTCGGGCAGATCTACATGTTTAGCGGTCTGATTTGAGTCTCGCCACCTGTGTCGCGCAGTCGCACGCTACACAGGACGCCAGCACCCTATTTTCTTGCCCCGGGTTAAGGTACCCAGCCCGGAGCCAGCCGATGAAATTATCTTTACAGCCGGGAGCATTTAACTTGCGCTAAACACCCCTTGCCCAGCCCATCGGCCTGCTGTTGTAAAGCTCACTGGCAATTAAGCAGCGAGTGCGAAACGTTCGTCGTTTGCAGTTAGTTTGTTTGAATCAGTTTTACGAGCACACTCAGCTCGACATGCACCACACCGCGTCCGAACCCACGTCGAAACCAATGCAGCCCCAAGCGAACTAGTTTACGCCATTCGCAGCAAATTCAAGAGCGCGGCCGGGGAAACAATGGTGGCGTCAGCCTTCCAGCCCAGGGTATCGGCCGTCGCGCCCAGATAACCGTAGGCTGCGGCCACCGTCGGCATGCCGGCGGCACGGCCGGCAATGATGTCGCGTTCGTCATCCCCCACATACACACAGCGGCCAGGTTCAACATTGAGTTGACGCGCTGCCTCCAGCAGCGGCGCGGGATGCGGTTTGGCATGCGGCGTGGTGTCGCCACTGATGATGGTCTGGGCGCTTGAAAAAAGTGGCATCTGGCGCGTCAACGGCAGGGTAAAACGCGCCGACTTGTTGGTCACCACGCCCCACTTCATGCCTGCGCCGCTGATTTGCGCAATCAACTCGGCCACGCCGTCGAACGCGTAGGTTCTCTCGGTCATGCAGGCTTCGTAGTTGGTAAAAAACTCTTCCTTGAGGGCGCCGAAATCTGCGTGGTCGGGAGTGAGGCCAAAAGCCACGCCGAGCATGCCGCGGGCGCCCGCGCCAGCCATGGGCCGGTAATCGGCCAGCGGCAGGGATGGCATGCCCCGGTCGGTGCGCATTTTGTCGGCGGCCGCGCCCAGGTCAGGTGCGCTGTCGATCAGCGTGCCGTCCAGGTCAAACAGCACGGCCTCTATCTGGTGAAACATGTCAGACCTTCTGCGTGGCCAGCAAATAGTTCACGCTGGTATCAGCGCTGAGCCAATAGTGCTGCGTCAAGGGGTTGTATTCCATGCCGCGCGTGTGCTGCAGGTTCAGCCCGGCGCTGCGGCAATAGCCGGCCAGTTCACTGGGCTTGATGAACTTGGCGTATTCATGGGTGCCGCGCGGCAACAGGCTCAGCACATACTCCGCGCCAACGATTGCAAACAGGAAAGCCTTGGCATTGCGGTTGATGGTGGAAAAAAACACATGGCCACCCGGCTTGACCAGGGTCGCGCAGGCACGCACGACCGACGAGGGATCGGGCACATGCTCAAGCATTTCCATGCAAGTCACCACGTCAAAACTGGCCGGCTGTTCGGCCGCCAGGGCTTCCGCGCTGATTTCGCGGTACTCGACACCCTGGGTTCCGGCTTCCAGCGCATGCAATTGCGCCACTTTCAGCGGCTTGCTTGCCAGGTCAATGCCCAAAACCTGCGCCCCTTGCCTGGCCATCGCGTCGGCAAGAATCCCGCCGCCGCAACCGATATCCAGAACACGTTTGCCCTGGAGGGGCGCCAGGCTTTCGATCCAGCCCAGCCGCAAGGGGTTGATCTGGTGCAGCGGGCGAAACTCACTTTCGGTGTCCCACCAGCGATGCGCCAGGTCGGAAAATTTGGCCAGCTCGGCCGGGTCTGCGTTTTCAGTGGTGTGCATGGTCTCGATTATCGCCCGGGCATAAAAAAACCGCGCCGTAGCGCGGTTTTTTAGCAATCCGTAAAGGATTAACGGTTGGCGCGGGTACCAACAACTTCGATTTCAACGCGACGGTTTTTCGCGCGGCCTTCGCCGGTCTTGTTGTCAGCAACTGGCTGTTTCTCGCCTTTGCCTTCGGTGTAAACGCGGTTTTTCTCAACGCCTTTGGACACCAGGTAAGCCTTGACAGCTTCGGAGCGGCGGACCGACAACTTCTGGTTGTAGGAGTCGCTACCCACGGCGTCGGTGTGACCGACGGCGATGATGACTTCGAGGTTGATGTCCTTGATCTTGCCGACCAGGTCGTCAAGCTTGGCTTTGCCTTCTGGCTTCAGCACAGACTTGTCGAAGTCGAAGAACGCGTCAGCGGCGTAAGTGACTTTGGTAGCTGCAGGAGGAGCAACAGGTGCAGGAGCGGGAGCAGGACGGGGAGCTGCGGCAGCTGGAGCTGGTGTGGCCGCAGGTGCTGCAGGAACGATAGCGCCGTCGCAGCCTGGAGCGGCGGTAGCCGGTGTCCAGAAGCCATTGCGCCAGCACAGTTCGTTGGTGCCGTTTTTCCAGACCAGCTCGTTCGTGCCGTTTTTCCAGTTGTCAATTGTTTGTGCACCAGCGGCGGTTGCAAGCGCTGCGGAAGCAAACAACATTGCCACTTTGTTGAGTTTCTTCATGGTTCTCCTCTAGAGAAAAGCCGCAGACTTGCTGCGATTGAATACACGCCGTGAGTGACCATCACTCAAAGCGTTACAGTTATTGTGCCATAGCTCATTCGCGGTTCAAGCGCGGTATCGGCTTCGTCCGACACAGAATCAAGATTCTTTGTTTTCTGTTGCGGGCGTGCCACACCCCGGCTAACCTAAACTCAGGCCTTAAAATCAGCAGGCTTCGCTCCCCGAGCGCACTGCCAAATCCAATTCAGGCCTCTCCATGACCCAGTTTGCCAAAGAAACCCTGCCCATCAGCCTTGAAGAGGAAATGCGGCGCAGCTACCTTGACTACGCGATGAGCGTGATCGTCGGTCGCGCTTTGCCGGATGCCCGTGATGGCCTGAAACCGGTCCACAGGCGCGTGCTGTTTGCGATGCACGAACTGAACAACGACTGGAACCGGCCTTACAAAAAATCCGCCCGTATCGTCGGCGACGTGATCGGTAAATACCACCCACACGGTGACCAGTCGGTCTATGACGCGATCGTGCGCATGGCCCAGGATTTCTCGCTGCGCCACATGCTGGTCGATGGCCAGGGCAACTTCGGATCGGTGGACGGCGACAGTGCCGCCGCCATGCGTTACACCGAGGTGCGCCTGTCCAAGATCGCCCAGGAGATGCTGGCCGACATCGACAAGGAAACCGTCGACTTCGGGCCCAACTATGACGGCAGTGAAAAAGAACCGCTGGTCCTGCCCTCACGCATTCCCAACCTGCTGATCAATGGCTCGGGCGGCATTGCCGTGGGCATGGCCACCAACATCCCGCCACACAACATCAATGAGGTGGTTGATGCCTGCCTGCATCTGCTCAAAAACCCCCAGGCGAGCATTGATGAACTGATGGAAATCATTCCGGCGCCCGACTTCCCGACGGGCAGCATCATTTATGGCATCAACGGCGTCAAGGACGGCTACCGCACGGGGCGTGGCAAGGTGGTGATGCGCGCCAAGTGCCATTTCGAGGACATCGACAAGGGTCAGCGCCAGTCCATCATCGTTGACGAGTTGCCCTACCAGGTCAACAAGAAGACGCTGCAGGAACGCATGGCCGAGCTGGTCCATGAAAAGAAAATCGAGGGCATCAGCCACATCCAGGACGAGTCCGACAAGTCGGGCATGCGCCTGGTGATCGAGCTCAAGCGCGGCGAAGTCCCGGAAGTGGTCCTCAACAACCTGTACAAACAAACCCAGTTGCAGGACACCTTCGGCATCAACATGGTGGCGCTGGTCAACGGCCAGCCCAAGCTGTGCAACCTGAAGGACCTGATCCAGGTCTTCCTGTCGCACCGCCGCGAAGTGGTCACACGTCGCACCGTGTTCACCCTGCGCAAGGCACGTGAACGCGGCCATGTGCTGGAAGGCCTGGCTGTCGCGCTGGCCAATATTGACGATTTCATTGCCATCATCCGCAACGCCCCAACACCCCCGGTGGCCAAGGCCGAGTTGATGCTGCGTCCCTGGGACAGCAGCCTGGTGCGCGAGATGCTGACGCGCACGCGCGCCGACGGCGGGGTGGTCAATGCGGACGACTACCGCCCGGATGGGCTGGAAAAAGAATATGGCATGGGCGGCGACGGTTTGTACCGCCTGTCCGACACCCAGGCCCAGGAAATCCTGCAGATGCGCCTGCAGCGCCTGACCGGCCTGGAGCAGGACAAAATTGTTGCCGAGTACAAGGAAGTGATGGCGGAGATCGACGATCTGCTCGACATCCTGTCCCGGCCCGAGCGGGTCTCGACCATCATCGGCGAAGAGCTGTCGGTGATCCGCCAGGAATTCGGCCAGACCAAGCTGGGCGCGCGCCGCAGCCACATCGAACACAGCTCGTTTGACCTGAGCACCGAAGACCTGATCACACCGACCGACATGGTCGTGACCCTGTCGCACACCGGCTACATCAAAAGCCAGCCGCTGTCCGAGTACCGGGCGCAAAAACGCGGCGGCCGCGGCAAGCTGGCGACGGCCACCAAAGAAGACGACTGGGTGGACCAGCTCTTCATTGCCAACACACACGACTACATCCTGTGCTTCTCCAACCGCGGCCGGCTGTACTGGCTCAAGGTCTGGGAAGTGCCGGCCGGGTCGCGCGGCTCACGCGGACGGCCCATCGTCAACATGTTCCCGCTGCAGGAAGGCGAAAAAATCACCGTGGTGCTGCCGCTGACCGGCGAAAAACGCAGCTTCCCGGCGGACCAGTATGTGTTCATGGCGACGTCCATGGGCACGGTCAAGAAAACGGCACTGGATGAGTTCAACAACCCGCGCAAGGGCGGCATCATCGCGGTCAAGCTCGACGAGGGCGACTTCCTGATCGGCGCCGCCTTGACCGACGGCAAACATGACGTGATGCTTTTTTCCGATGGCGGAAAAGCGGTGCGTTTCGACGAAAACGATGTACGCCCCATGGGCCGCGATACGCGCGGCGTGCGCGGCATGATGCTTGAGCCGGCGCAGAACGTCATTGCCATGCTGGTCGCGGAGGACGAGCAGCAAAGCGTGTTGACGGCCACCCAGCACGGCTTTGGCAAACGCACGTCCATCCAGGAATACACGCGCCATGGCCGCGGCACCAAGGGCATGATCGCGATCCAGCAAAGCGAGCGCAACGGCAAGGTGGTCGCGGCCACCCTGGTGCATGTGGACGACGAAATCATGCTGATCACGGACAAGGGTGTGCTGGTTCGCACCCGGGTCAGCGAAATACGCGAGATGGGACGCGCCACCCAGGGCGTCACCCTGATTGGCCTGGACGAAGGCTCCCAGCTCAGCGGCCTGCAGCGCATCGTTGAAAACGACGCGACACTGGACGACACCGACAACGAAGGCGATCCTGCCAACACCTCCAACCCGGATACCCCTGAATGAAAAAACTACTGCCAGCCCTGTTGATCGCAGGCTGCATCTTTTCCGCCGCCAGCCAGGCCCAGACCAGCGACCCGAAACTGGAGTGGGCCACCAAAGTGGTCGCCCTGCAGCAGGCCGATCTGGACGGCCTGGTCGGGCAACTGGTCGGCACCGCCGCCCAGGACATCGTGGCCGGCTGGGCACCACGTTTCGAGACTTCGGTGCCCAAAGCACGTCAGGCCAAGGCGACCGAGGAGTTCAATGCAGAACTTGCCAAATTTGCCGCTGACGCCAACAAAATCATCTCCGGCAAGGTCGCGCAGGCGAACAGCGAATCCCTGATACCCGCTTACATGGAGCGTTTCAGCCTGGACGAACTCAAGCAGCTCGCCGCCTTTTTCGAATCGCCCGCCATCAAGAAATACAAGGCCGCCACCCCGGAGCTGGTGGATGTGTTCGTGAAAAAACTCGTGGCAAGCACCCAGGCAGACATCCTCGCCCGCGCCAAACAGTTTGATACGGCCGCGAGCAAAATTGTGGGTTCAGCACCTGCCGCGCCTGCAGCACCGGCCGCCAAACCCCAGCCACAGAAAAAGTGATCCCCGCGCCCATGCCCTGGCACCGCACCCTCGGTGCCGGAGCCCCGGTGCAAACGCCTTGCCCGATACCGACCCGCCATGACCCAGACCCTGCCGCAACTCCGCCAGCAAATTGATTCCGTGGACCAGCAACTGCTGGTGCTGCTGAATCAGCGTGCGGCACTGGCCAACGAGGTCGGCGACATCAAGCGCCACGAAGGCTCGCCGGTTTTTCGCCCGGAGCGCGAAGCCCAGGTGATTCACAGCCTGCAGACGGCCAGCCCCGGCCCACTCAAGGGCGACAGCATTGCGCATATCTGGCGCGAGGTCATGTCGGCCTGCCGCGCCCTCGAAGCACCGCAGCGCGTGGCTTACCTCGGTCCTGCCGGGACCTTCAGCGAGCAGGCTGCCGTGCAGTTTTTCGGCTCCAGCATCGAGCATGTGCCCTGTGCCAGTTTTGACGAGGTGTTTCGCGCCGCAACCTCAGGCACGGCCCAGTTCGGTGTGGTGCCGGTGGAGAACAACACCGAAGGTGTGGTTACGCGCACACTGGACCTGTTCCTCAACTCCCCCGTGCATGTCATCGGCGAAACCAGCCTGCTGGTGCGTCACAACCTGCTGCGCCTGTCGCCCGCACTGGAGGGTGTCGACGTGGTGTTGGCCCATGCCCAGGCATTGGCGCAGTGCCAGGGCTGGCTGGGCACGCATCTGCCCAACGCCGAGCGACGCGCCGTGTCCAGCAATGCGGAAGGCGCGCGCCTGGCCGCCGGCAACCCGGCCTGGGCGGGCATCGCCAGCGAAAAGGCGGGATCCGAGTTCGGTCTGCACGTCGCTGCCCACGCCATCCAGGACGACGCTTTCAACCGCACGCGTTTTGCCGTGATCTGCCTGCCGCAGGTGCTGGGTGCGCCCGAAGCCTCGGGCAAGGACTGCATCAGCCTGATTGTTTCCGTGCCCAACAAACCCGGCGCCGTGCACGATATCCTGGTGCCGCTGAAAACCCATGGCGTGTCGATGACACGTTTCGAGTCCCGCCCTGCCCGTTCGGGCCAGTGGGAATACTTCTTCTATATTGATCTTCAGGGCCACCCCTCGCAGCCACATGTGGCCGCCGCCCTGAAAGACCTGCAGCAGCTTTGCGCCTTTTACAAGGTGCTTGGCACTTATCCTGCAAGCGACTGAGCCCCATGAAGCAACTGCAAGCAAACCCGGCGTCCTCGCATGTTTGAACAACTCGGACTGATAGGCTGCGGCCTGATGGGCGGTTCGTTCGCGCTGGCGCTCAAACGCGCCGGTCTGGTCAAGCGTGTCGTCGGCTACAGCAAGTCGCCATCGACCACTGAGCGCGCGCGCCAGATGGGTGTGATTGACGTGGAAGCCCCATCTGCCTTGTTGGCGGTGTCGGGTGCCGACATCGTGCTGCTGGCGGTGCCGGTCTCGGCGACCGAAGCCACCTTCAAGGCGATCCGCCATCTGGTGGGCCCCACCACCCTGATCATGGACGTCGGCTCCACCAAGCGCGATGTGGTGGACGCCGCGCGACGCGTGCTGCGCGACCATCTGGGCTGCTTTGTGCCTGCGCACCCGATCACCGGCAAGGAAGTCTCTGGCGTGGAGCATGCCGACGCGGACCTTTACTTCGGCAAGCAGGTCATCCTGACGCCGATCGAACGCACCTTCACGGTCCAGCTCGAAAAAGCGGTCAATGTCTGGACCGCCCTGGGCTGCAACGTGGTCAAGATGTCGCCCCAGTCGCATGACGCCGCCTACGCCGCCGTCAGCCACCTGCCGCATCTGATTGCCTTTGCGCTGATCAACAGCATTTCGGGCCAGGCCCAGGGCAAGGACTACCTGTCGCTGGCCGGGCCGGGTTTCCGGGACTTCACCCGCATCGCTGCCAGCGATCCAAAAATGTGGCGCGACATCCTGATCGCCAACAAGGAAGAGCTGCTGGAACAATCCAAAATCTTCCAGAACACTTTGCAGGATCTGGAAAAACTGATCTCAGCCGCCGACGGGGATGCACTGGAAGACCGGATCGACAAAGCCAGCCATACACGCGCCAACTGGCGCATCAGTTCGCCGAAATCGCTTAAATAAATGTTCGACACCGCCTTCCTGGACATTCCAGCGTTGACGGATGCCGGGGGCACCGTTCACCTTCCTGGCTCCAAAAGCATTTCCAACCGGGTGCTGCTGCTTGCGGCGCTTTGCGAAGGCCGCACCACGGTGCACGACCTGCTGGCCTCCGACGACACCGCCGTGATGCTGACAGCCCTGCGGCAACTCGGCTGCGGCGTCGAGGAAAGCGGCAGCACCGCCATCATCACCGGCCTGGGGGGCCGGGGGGTGCAGCAGCAGGCCAAACTTTACCTGGGCAACGCCGGCACGGCGATGCGTCCCCTGACTGCGGCGCTGGCCCTGCTGGGCGGCGATTTTGAACTCTCGGGCGTACCGCGCATGCATGAACGGCCCATCGGCGACCTCGTCGATGCGCTGCGCGGGCTCGGCTGCAGCATCGACTACCTGGGCGAAGACGGCTTTCCGCCGCTGCACATCCGCACCGGCCAACTGGTGCTGGACGCCCCGATCCGCGTGCGCGGCGATGTCTCCAGCCAGTTCCTGACCGCCCTGCTGCTGGCGCTGCCCATAGTCGCTGAACGCGACATCCACATCGACGTGATCGGCGAGTTGATCTCGCGGCCCTACATTGAAATCACCTTGAACCTGCTGGCGCGCTTTGGCATCGCCGTCCAGCGCGAAGGCTGGCAGCGCTTCACCATCCCGGCCGGCAGTCGCTACCGCTCCCCCGGCACCATCCACGTCGAAGGCGACGCTTCATCTGCTAGCTATTTCATAGCTCTTGGCGCAATAGCGGCGGGGGCTGAGGGCCAAAAAGGCATTGAAATTGAAGGCCTGGGCGAAGCCTCCATCCAGGGCGACATCCGTTTTGTCGAAGCCGCCAGACAAATGGGCGCACATATCGACGCCAGCGCCAACAGCCTGCGCATCCACCGCGGCGCCTGGCCGCTCAAGGCCATCGATCTGGACTGCAACCACATCCCCGATGCGGCCATGACGCTGGCCGTGATGGCGCTGTACGCCGACGGACCCAGCACGCTGCGCAACATCGCCAGTTGGCGGGTCAAGGAAACCGACCGCATTGCCGCCATGGCCTGCGAGCTGCGCAAACTCGGCGCCACCGTTGAGGAAGGCGCGGACTTCATCTGCATCACGCCGCCGGTGAAGTGGACCAGCGCGCCGATTCACACTTACGACGATCACCGCGTGGCCATGTGTTTTTCACTGGCCGCCTTTAATCCTGCCCGGCTTCCCATCCGGATCCTGGATCCGCGCTGTGTCGGCAAAACCTTTCCTGATTATTTCGAAACCCTGTTTTCGGTGACCGAGACCGAACGCGCGCTGGTTCCCGTGATCTGCATCGATGGCCCGACCGCTTCCGGCAAGGGCACGGTGGCTGCCGTGGTGGCGCAAAAACTGGGCTACCACTTCCTGGACTCCGGCGCGATGTACCGCATCACCGCCCTCGCCGCGATACGGGCCGGCCTGACCATAGGCGCGGTGCAGGAGCCGGCGATTGCGGCACTGGCGCGCCAGTTGCCGGTCCGTTTTGCCGACGGCAAGGTCTTTCTGGGCGAGCAGGACGTGACGGACGCCATACGCACCGAAGAAGCCGGCATGAATGCCTCACGCGTGTCTGCTCTGCCCAGCGTACGCCTGGCGCTGGTGGACCTGCAACACAGCTTCAGACGGCTGCCGGGACTGGTGGCCGACGGCCGGGACATGGGCACGGTGATCTTCCCGGATGCGGCCCTCAAGGTTTTCCTGACGGCGAGCGCCCGCCACCGTGCCGAACGGCGCCATAAGCAGTTGATTTCAAAGGGAATTTCGGCTACAATCGCCGGGATTCAGCAGGATTTGGAGGCGCGCGACGCCCGTGACATGTCACGGCAAGCGGCCCCTTTGAAGCCCGCTGATGACGCTGCGCTACTGGACAACTCCGAGCTGTCGATTGAAGAATCGGTGGCCCAGGTGTTGCAACTCTGGCAAGGCACCCGGCCCTTCTGACCCTCATACATTGTTGTAGGCACGCCAGTGCTTCGGTCAGCAGGATCATTAACTTAACCGCGGTCACCCGCACCAAACCGCCGCAGTCAGCTCTAAAAACAATAGCAATTCCGCTATTGGAACCCTGCTCTGTGGACTAGGAAAATCAATGTCAGAATCTTTTGCCGCCCTCTTTGAAGAATCGCTGAAACGCTCTGAAATGCGTACCGGTGAAGTCATCACCGCCGAAGTCGTACGTATCGACCACAACCACGTGGTTGTGAATGCCGGACTCAAATCCGAGGCTTATGTCCCCCTCGAAGAATTCAAGAACGACCAGGGCGAACTCGAAGTCCAGGTCGGCGACTTTGTCTCCGTCGCCATCGACTCCGTCGAAAACGGCTATGGCGACACCCTGCTGTCCCGCGACAAGGCCAAGCGCCTGGCTTCGTGGATGAGCCTGGAAAAAGCCCTGGAATCCGGCGAGTTTGTCACCGGCCAGACCAGCGGCAAAGTCAAGGGCGGCCTGACCGTTCTGGTCAACGGCATCCGTGCCTTCCTGCCCGGCTCGCTGATCGACACCCGCCCCATCAAGGACTTGTCTCCGTACGAGAACAAGACCATGGAATTCAAGGTCATCAAGCTGGACCGCAAGCGCAACAACGTCGTGCTGTCACGCCGTGCGGTTGTCGAAGCGTCCATGGGCGAAGAACGCGCCAAGCTGATGGAAACCCTCAAGGAAGGTTCTTCCGTCAAGGGTGTGGTCAAGAACATCACCGAATACGGCGCCTTCGTGGACCTGGGCGGCATTGACGGCCTGCTGCACATCACCGACATGGCCTGGCGCCGCGTGCGTCACCCAAGCGAAGTGGTGACGGCTGGCCAGGAAATCGTGGCCAAGATCCTGAAGTTCGACACCGAGAAAAACCGTGTCTCGCTGGGTCTGAAAC
>JAZKIE010000223.1:0-4841 GCA_040385025.1 Pseudomonadota bacterium
CGCGCGAGCTGGTAGGTCACCACGGCCAGTGTGTCGCTGTTGAAAGGACGCAGCACCAGCGTGGCGGGCAACTCCTTCATCACATCCACAAAAACCAGCAAGGCCGCCGCCCCGACGGATCGCTGGAGCAATGGCCAGTGCACTTTGGCCAGCAAGGCGGCGCCAGTGACGCCCAGCATGCGCGCGCTGTCGTCAAAACTGACGGGAATACGCGAGTAACCGCTTTGCACAGACTGAAAAGCCACCGCCGTAAAGCGCACCAGGTAGGCCCAGACAATGCCCAACACAGTTGCGGTGACCCAGTAACCCACCGCAGTCTGCGGCGCGGTGGCCTGCAGCCAGCCGACCGGCAGCAGCAAACCCACCACAATCACTGCGCCTGGCACGGCATAACCCAGGCTGGCCAGTTGCGCGGCGGCGCGTGTTAACACATGCGGCCTAAGGCGCAGGGCCAGACCCAGACCCAAAGCCACAGCCGTGGCCAGCGCGGCACTCAAACCAGCCAGTCCCACGCTGTTGATGGACCAGCCCACAAACTGCCGCCACGGCAACTCACCCCAACCAGCTACCAGCGGGCGCAGCATGAACAGCACCGGCAAAATGAAGCCCATAGCGATGGGCACAGCGCATACCGCCCACGCCAGCGCCGCCCGCATGCCCTGCAAACGGGTGGGCACAGCATCTGCCGCAGCAGCGCCTGCCCTGCGGCTGCCGGCAAAACGCATGCGTTTTTGCGCCTGGTTTTCGATCCTGAGCAAGACCGCCACCACCAGCAGCAAGGCCGTCGCCAGTTGGGCTGCGGCCAAGCGGTTGTCCATGGCCAGCCATGCCTTGTAAATGCCGGCGGTGAAGGTCTGGATGCCAAAGTAGCTGGAGACCCCGAAGTCGGCCAGCGTTTCCATCAATGCCAGCGCCACCCCGGCCGCCACCGCCGGACGGGCCAGCGGCAAGGCCACTTCACGGATGCGGCGCTGCAAGGGCGCGCCGAGCAGCCGCGCCGCCTCCATCAGGTGCACCGCACGCTCGGACAGTGCGGTCCGCGCCAGCAAATACACATAGGGATACAGGGTGACCGTAAAAATCAGCACGGCGCCGCCCAAACTGCGTATTTCTGGCAGCAGACGGCCTTGCAGACCGAAGCTGGCACGCAGCCAGCTTTGCAAGGGTCCGGCATATTGCAGAAAGTCGGTATAGGCATAAGCCACCACATAAGCCGGCATCGCCAGCGGCAGCAGCAATGCCCACGCAAAAATCCGCCGGCCCGGAAACTCGAACAGCGTCACCGCACTGGCGGTGGCCACACCGACCAGCGCCACACCAGCCGCCACGGCCAAACACAGCAACAGCGAGGTGAAGGCGTATTCAGGCAAGACCGTCCGCAGCATTTCCTGCAGGATAGGCAGCGCTATGCCATCAAGCGTGAGCCAGGACAGGATCACCGCCAGAACCGGTAGCGTGAGCACGGCCGTCAGCACAAACAGCAAGGCAGGCAAGACGAAACGAGGAAGCATGAAGTCCAGAAAAAAACAGAAATGCCAGTCACCGGCCAGAACCACGGGACGCGGCAAGAAGATCGGGCCGCACGCACCATATCGAAGAGTGCAAATGAGAATTGTAAGCATCTACAATTGCAGACATGTTTTTGGACATTTCCCATCTGGTGGTGCATTACGCTGGGCGCTCCCGCGCGGCGGTCAATGGCGTGTCGCTGGGCTTGCTGACAGGCGAGATTGGTGTGCTGATCGGCCCGTCCGGCTGCGGAAAAACCACCTTGTTGCGCGCCGTCGCGGGCCTGGAAAGGGCCCGGTCCGGCAGCATCTCGCTGGCCCAGGAGCCGGTCAGCAGCGGCGCCGTCCATGTGCCGGCGGAAGAACGCCGAATTGGCATGGTGTTTCAGGACTACGCCCTGTTCCCGCACCTGGACGTGGGCCGTAATGTGGCTTTCGGCCTGGCACACCTGCGGCCAACAGAACGCCAGCAGCGCATCAGCGAGGTGCTGGACATGGTCGGTCTGGGCAACGCACAACGCCGTTACCCGCATGAGCTGTCGGGCGGCCAGCAGCAGCGTGTGGCACTGGCGCGCGCGCTGGCACCCAGGCCGCGCCTGCTGCTGCTCGACGAACCTTTTTCAAACCTGGATGTGGACCTGCGCGAGCGTCTGGCGCATGAGGTGCGCGCCATCCTGAAACTCGCTGGCGCCACCGCGCTGATGGTGACCCACGACCAGCTCGAAGCCTTTGCCATCGGCGACCGCATCGGCGTGATGCACGACGGCGAGTTGCACCAGTGGGACGATGCTTACGCGCTCTACCACCGCCCGGCCACCCGTTTTGTAGCCGACTTCATCGGCCACGGGGTGTTTACCCGCGCCCAGATCATTCAGCAAGGCGACAACGTGGTGGTGCATACCGCGCTGGGTGACCTCAGCGATGTGCTGGAGTGCCCCTTGCCAGGCGCCTACCCGGACGGCGTGTGCGATGTGCTGCTGCGCGCCGATGACATTGTTCACGACGATGCGGCGCCAGTGAAAGCGCAGATCGTGCGCAAGGCGTTTCGCGGTTCGGAGTTTTTATACACCCTCCAACTCAGGACCGGTGAAACCGTGATGGCCCATGTGCCATCACACCATGACCATGCGCTGGGCGAGTGGATAGGCATTCGCGCCGAGGTTGATCACGTGGTGACCTTCCAGCGCGAATAAGCCTCTCCTGGAGACTGGCTTCAGGGCCTTGCGCGCAGCAGGCGTGCGACCTCTGCCTGCAGATCAGCCGCCCAGGCCCTGCGGTCCCGATCGCCGGCGCGCTGGGGCTCGCCGACCGTCACTTCGGCACGCAGGTGAGTGACACACAGGGTTTCCCAGATCGACACAAAAATCGAGTCGTCGTCGATGTAGCGCGGTGCGAAACTGGTTTGCCCGGTGTCCGCGTCGACAAAACGCAGGGCCATGGGCTGCACCGGTGCATCGGCGGAAATGGCAGCCTGCAGCAAATTGGCATGAAACGGTTTCATGGTGATTCCGTCGCCGGTGGTGCCTTCAGGAAAAACCGCCAGAACCTCTCCGAGCTCAAGCCGCTCAACCATGTGATGCACGACGCGATGGGCGTCGCGCCGCGACTCGCGCTCGATGTACAAGGTGCCCGCGCCACCGGCCAGCGTGCCGACCAGTGGCCAGTGCCTGATATCGGCCTTGGAGACAAAGCGGCAATACCGCGAGGCATGCAACACCACGATGTCCAGCCAGGACAGGTGATTGGCCACCAGCAGCGCCGGGCCCGCGGCCACAGGCCGCCCCTGCAGCGCCAGCGTGATGCCTACGCCACGCAGCATGGCCTGGGCCCAGGCATGCACCCGCGCCTCCTTCTCGTGCTGTGCCAGTTGGGGAAACCGGAAAACAATGGTCCACATGCCGCCCGCGATGTGCGACAGCGCCCACAACAAGCGCCAGACGGCCCTGGCCTGTCGCACGCGTCAGGCCTCGTAGGCGAGTTGGCCACCCACCAGCGTCCAGCGCACCCGGGCCGGCAACTGGTAGCCGGAAAATGGCGTGTGTTTGCCCTGGCTGCGCAGTGCATCGGGCTGAACCGTCCATTCGGACTGGGCGTCAAACACACAGATGTCGGCGACGCCGCCAGCGGCGAGTTGACCCACACTGGCCTGCAGCGTGCCCAGCGCGCTGCCGAGCACGCGAGCCGGCTCACTGGTGAGAACCGCCAGCGCGCGGGGCAGACCGGCGCCGCTGTCCTGGCTCCACTTGCAGGCCAGGCCCAGCAGCAGTTCCAGCCCGGTCGCGCCCGGTTCGGCCTCGGCAAAAGGCAATGTTTTCGCGTCGGCCTCCACCGGGGTGTGGTCCGACACCAGCGCATCGATGGTGCCGTCCAGCAGTGCCTGGCGTAACGCATCGCGATCGCGCTGCTGGCGCAGCGGCGGGTTCAGGCGCATGCGGCTGTCAAAGTAACCGATGTCGGTATCGGTCAGGTGCAGGCTGTTGATGCTGACATCGGCCGTCACCGCCAGGCCTTCGGCCTTGGCGCGGGCCAGCAGGGCGACGCCTGCGGCGCTGCTGATGCGGCAAATGTGCACACGTGCGCCGGTCGCACGCATCAGTTCAAACAGGGTGTGCAGCGCAATCGTTTCAGCCGCCACCGGCACCCCGCTCAGGCCCAGGCGCGTGGCGAGTGCGCCGCTGGCGGCCACGCCCCCGCCCAGCCAGCTGTCCTGTGGGCGCAGCCAGACCGTGTAGCCGAAGCTGGCGGCATATTGCAGTGCACGCAGCAGCACCTGGGTATTGGCCAGCGGCACATCGGCCTGACTGAAACCGACACAGCCGGCCTCGGTCAGCTCGACCATTTCGGTCAGGGCCTCGCCCTTGAGCGCCCGCGTCAGCGCGCCCAGAGGAAACACACGCGACTGGTGCAGTTTTTCGGCGCGGAACTTGAGCATCTCGACCAGGCCGGGCTCATCCAGCACCGGGTCGGTGTCGGGCGGACAAACCAGGCTGGTCACGCCGCCAGCCACCGCCGCTGCAAGCTCGCTTTCCAGCATGCCTTCATGCTCGTAACCCGGCTCGCGCAGGCGCGCCGCCAGGTCGATCAGTCCCGGCGCCACGATGCACCCAGTGGCATCAATGGTTTTATTCGGTGTGAAATCTGCCGGTATGCCCTTGAGCGAGACGATGCGCCCAGCGGCGATGGCCACATCGCCCACCGCGTCCAGGCCGGAGGCCGGATCAATCACCCGGCCGTTTTTAATCAATATTTTCATGCTTCGTTCCCGGCAACTATGCTCATCACCGCCATGCGCACGGCGATGCCGAAGGTGACCTGCGGCAGGATCACGCTTTG
>JAZKIE010000224.1:0-6250 GCA_040385025.1 Pseudomonadota bacterium
AGCGGCGTCGGCCAGTTCATCCTGGTGTCCACTGACAAGGCCGTTCGCCCCACCAACGTGATGGGCGCCAGCAAACGCATGGCCGAACTGGTCCTGCAGGCCCTGGCGGAGCAGAGTGAGAATGCGCATACCTGCTTTGGCATGGTTCGTTTCGGCAATGTGCTGGGCTCCAGCGGCAGCGTGGTACCGCTATTTCGCAGCCAACTCGCCAGCGGCGGCCCGCTGACGGTCACTCACCCCGAAGTCACGCGTTATTTCATGACCATTCCTGAGGCGGCTCAGCTGGTCTTGCAGGCTGGGGCCATGGCAACGGGAGGGGATGTATTTGTGCTGGACATGGGTGAGCCCGTGAAAATCATGGACCTGGCCCGCCGCATGGTGGAACTGTCCGGCCTGACCGTCCGCAACGAGGCCCATCCGGGCGGAGATATTGAAATCGCCATCACGGGCCTGCGTCCGGGCGAAAAGCTGTACGAAGAACTGCTGATTGGCGACAATCCATCGCCCACGGCGCACCCGCGAATCATGAAGGCCCATGAAGACTACCTGGCCTGGCCTGAACTGGAAGTGCATCTCGACACCTTGCGCCGCGCCTCTGAAAGCGGCGATGTGGACGCCATCAAGGCGGTGCTGCGGACCTGTGTGCATGGCTATCTGCCGCAGGCTTCCGGTACTGCCTGAAGACCAGACTGCCGGGATGCGACACAATTTCATGATTGACCTTATTTAATACGCCAATGACCAACATCCCTATCCCCACCGACCCCGACCTCTCCCACGTGGGTCCGCGCGACAAGGCCGAGATCCTGGCGCAGGCGCTGCCTTACATCCGCAAGTTCCACGGCAAGACCCTGGTCATCAAGTACGGCGGCAATGCGATGACGGACCCGGCGCTGCAGGCCGACTTTGCCGAGGACGTGGTGCTGCTCAAGCTGGTCGGCATGAACCCGGTGGTGGTGCATGGCGGTGGGCCGCAGATCGAGACCGCGCTGAACCGGCTTGGCAAGAAGGGCCAGTTCATCCAGGGCATGCGCGTGACTGACGAGGAAACCATGGAAGTGGTCGAGTGGGTGCTGGCCGGCCAGGTGCAGCAGGACATCGTCGGCCTGATCAACCAGGCCGGTGGCAAGGCGGTGGGCCTGACCGGCCGCGACGGCGGTCTGATCCGGGCGCAGAAGCTCAAGATGCTGGACAAGGACGACCCGGCCAGGGAGCACGACATCGGCTACGTTGGCGACATCGTCAGCATCGACCCGAGCGTGGTCAAGGCGCTGCAGGACGACGCGTTCATCCCTGTGATCAGCCCGATCGGTTTCGGCGAGCAAAACGAAAGCTACAACATCAATGCGGACGTTGTTGCCGGAAAACTGGCCATCGTGCTCAAGGCCGAAAAGCTGGTGCTGCTGACCAACACGCCCGGCGTGCTCAACAAGGCCGGCGAATTGCTGACCGACCTGAGCGCGCGTGAGATCGACGAGCTGTTCGCCGATGGCACGATCTCGGGCGGCATGTTGCCCAAGATCGAAGGCGCTCTGGATGCGGCCAAAAGCGGCGTCAATTCGGTTCACATCATCGACGGCCGCGTGCCGCACGCCATGCTGCTGGAAATCCTGACCGATCAGGCTTACGGCACCATGATCCGCAGTCATTGAGCACTTCCGGCAGTTCTTTCTGACAGCAGCCTGTCGATTGGTGGTTCGCCGGGTGTAATCCCCCTTGAATGCCGGTCCTGGTCGGCTCTATTCTCTGAACCATGCGACTCCTCCTCGTTGAAGACGACGTGATGCTGGCCAGCGGCATCAAGCTGGGGCTCAGTGACGCCGGTTACGCGGTGGACTGGGTCGGCAGCGCCGAGCGCGCCGAGGAGGTGCTGCTGGCTGAGGGTTTTGATGCCGCCATCATCGACATTGGCCTGCCTCGCACCGACGGCCTGGAGCTCACGCGCCGCTTGCGCAGCCGCGGGCTGGCGATGCCGGTGCTGATCCTGACCGCGCGCGATGCCTTGCAGGACCGGGTACAGGGGCTGGACCTGGGCGCCGACGATTACATGGTCAAACCCTTTGAACTGCCCGAACTGCTGGCACGCCTGCGCGCGCTGCTGCGCCGTTCCCAGGCGGCGACCAGCGCCATCCTGAGTTTCGGCAACCTGGAGCTGGATTCCGCCAACCGCCAGGCCCGCGCCCATGGTCAGTTGATCGAACTGGGCCCGCGCGAGTGGACGGTGATGGAGTATTTGCTGATTCATGCCCCCAAGCCGGCCAGCAAGGAAAAACTGCTGGCCGCGCTGACCGGCTGGGACAAGGAAATCACGCCCAACGCCATCGAGGTCTACATCTCACGCCTGCGCGGCAAGCTGGAGCCGCATGGCATCGCCTTGCGCTCCATTCGCGGGTTCGGCTACCGGCTGGAGCTGGTCAGCACGGCGCCGACCAGCGCTGCCGCTGCCGACGAGTAAGCAGCGCAAGCGTCTTCAAAAGACCTTCGCATGAGCCAAGCTACCGGCGTCCCGCCCGCAGACAGCGCTGCTTCCCAGCCCGTTCCGGGAGAGGGCCGGCCTCTTGCCTTGCCGGCGGCCATGCGATCCGGCCTGCAGCGCCGGCTGCTGCTGCTGCTGTTGCTGCCGCTGAGCCTGTTTGCCTTGATCAGCGTCTACTTTGACTACCAGGCAGCGGGCAACGCGGCTTTGCAGCAAGACCAGCAATTGCGGCGTTTGATCCCGCTGCTCGCGGACTCGGTGCTGGCACCGGGCGGGCCTGGAGCCAGCCCGGTGATGCTGCTGGCGCCCCAGATTGAAGAGTTCATCAAGGGCCGCGCCGGCTTTTCGGGCTTTCGCGTGTCCGACGCCGACGGGAATTTTCTGGTCGGTGAAACCTGGATCAGTGCGGTGGTGCCCACCAGCCGTGAGCCGGAGTTCCACAGCATGGAAGAAAACGGCGTGACCTACCGCATCGCGGTGCAGCGCATCCGAACCGTCGCCGGCGAACTGATCTTGCAACTGGCCGATGGCTCCGACGCGCGCCAGCAGTGGGTGCGTTCGGTGCTTTTCAAGGTGCTGCTGCCCAACTTGATGCTGGTGCTGGCCGCCGGCCTGGCCGTCAACTGGGCCGTCACCCGCGCGCTCAGGCCGCTGCTGGACCTGAAGGACGCGGTAGAACGCCGCTCCCCGCGCGATCTCAGTGCGATTGACCCGCGCGCCACACCGGCCGAGGTCCAGCCGCTGGTAGCCTCGCTGAACCGGCTGTTCGCACTGGTCAACGACCAGGCCGAAGGCCAGCGCCGCTTCGTGGCCGACGCTGCGCACCAGCTGCGTACACCGCTGGCCGGGCTGCAGGCCCAGGTGGAAGCCTGGGCCCAGGCGGCGGGCGCACCGGCGGCGGGTGGGCAACTGACGCTGTCGACAGAAAAAATCACCGCCCTGCGCAGCGCCACCCGGCGCACCTCGCAACTGGCCAATCAGTTGCTGGCCCTGTCGCGTGTCGATGCGTCGGGCATGGCGAGCCAGCCCCGCCAGCGGGTGGACCTGAAGGACTTGTGCGAGTCGGTGTTGGCTCTGCACCTGGATGCGGCGGCCGCCAAGCGCATCGATCTGGGCCTGGAGGTGAGTTTCGCCCAGGTGTCCGGTTATGAATGGCTGCTGCGTGAATTGCTGGGCAATCTGGTGGACAACGCCGTTAAATACACACCAGCCGGCGGCACCGTCACCCTGCGCTGCGGGCAGCAGGACAGCCCGGCGGGGGGGCAGGCCCAGGTGTTTCTCGAGGTTGAGGACGATGGCCCCGGGATCCCGGCGGCTGAACGTGCCCGCGTGTTGGAGCGGTTTTACCGGGGGCAGGGAGCGGCCGGCGAAGGCAACGGCCTGGGGCTGGCGATTGCCGACGAGATTGCGCGCTTGCACGAGGCTCAGCTCTTGCTGGAGCCGGCCCTGACGTGGCCAGACAGGGGCTTGCGGGTGCGACTGGTGATGAGTTTTTCGGTTTGACAGGGGGCGGGTCTCCGGCAGGAAGATCGTTTAGCTGTGCGAGAATCCGGTCAGCCATTTAGCTTTTGAAACATCTCTTACAACGCCGCCTATGTCTGAGTTCGAATCTGAAGTGAGTCCTGACCTCCCCGCAGCAGCGGCGCCGCGCAAGCGGCCCAAGCCGGGAGAGCGCCGCGTGCAGATCCTGCAGGCGCTGGCGACCATGCTTGAGCAACCCGGCGCGGAGCGCATCACGACCTCGGCGCTGGCCTCGCGGCTGGATGTCAGCGAAGCGGCCCTGTACCGCCACTTCGCCAGCAAGGCGCAGATGTTCGAGGGGCTGATCGAATTTATCGAGCAGACCGTGTTCACGCTGGTCAACCAGATCGCCGAGCGCGAAACCGACCCGGCCGTGCGCACCCGCAAGCTGGTCGTCATGCTGCTGCAGTTCGCCGAGAAAAACCCCGGCATGACCCGTGTCATGGCCGGCGATGCCCTGGTGTTCGAAAACGAGCGCCTGCAGGAACGCATGAACCAGTTTTTCGACAAGCTCGAAGCCAGCCTCAAGCAAAGCCTGCGCGAAGGCGCGGCCTCCGACGGCGCCGCCACGCCGACGGTGCAGGCCCAGGTCCAGGCCTCGGTCATCGTGGCTTTCATGATGGGCCGGCTGCAGCGCTTCTCGCGCTCCGGCTTCAAGCGGCTGCCGTCCGAACACCTGGACGCCAGCCTGGGCATGCTGCTGGGTTGATGCCCCAATCGTCGGGGCCGCCGGTTCAGCAAGCTTGCCCAGCGCTTTTTGCTATCAAAAAAAGAGCTGGTGACGCTCGTGTGGTATGGGCTAGTGCTTGATTTGATTTATAAAACCGGCTGAAACTCAGTCCACCCGCGTCTGTAACCGCCCGAGCGCCGCCAGCACACCCAGTCGCTCGATGTCGTCCAGCCTGTGGGCAACCAGCGCCATCCAGTGCGCATCCTGCGGCAATACCTCACCCCAGATCGCCGGCAGGGTGCTCAGCGCCTGCACGCTGGCTTCGGCATCGCCTGCATGCGCCAGCGCCAGGGCTTGCAGTTCCCCGGCCATCGGATCGCTCATGGCATAGGTTTTGCCCTGCTCGTCGCTGCCGCGCACATAACGCATCCAGGCCGCGGCGGCAAAAGCCAGGCGCTCCACCGGCAGGCCGGCGTGCAGCGCGCCCAGCACCGAGGGCGGCCAGCGCTGCGGTATCTTCTGCGAGGAATCGGTGGCAATCTGGTGCACGCTGTGCTGCAGCGCCGGGTTGGCAAACCGCACCAGCAGCGCGTCGCGGTAGCTGGCCCAGTCTGGGCGCGCCAGCTGTGGGCCGACCTCGTGTGTCATGAGGCCGTGGATGAAGCGGTACACCGCCGGCTGCGTGATGCATTCTCCGATCACCGGCCAGCCCGCCACCGCGCCCATACAAGCCATGGCGGTGTGGCTGCCGTTGAGCAGGCGCAGCTTGGCGTCTTCGAACGGGGCCACATCGTCCACCACGGTCACACCGGCGGCGGCCAGCACCGCGCCGTCGGAGGCATCGGCGAAGCGCCGCTCGATCACCCACTCCCAAAAGGCTTCGCTGCCCAGTGCGGCTTCATCGGCCACGCCCAGGGCCTCGCGCGCGGCGGCCAGGCGCTGCGGCGCGGTGGCGGGCACGATGCGGTCCACCATGCTGTTGGGGAAGGCGCAATGGCTGGTCACCCAGTCCGTCAGCGCGGGGCTGTGCTGCCGCGCGGCTGCCAGACACAGCGCTTGCAACTGCCGGCCGTTGCCCACCAGGTTGTCGCAGGATGCAATGGTCAGCCCCGGCAGGCCGGCGGCATGGCGCGCCGCCAGCCCCTGCGCGATCAGCCGGGCCAGTTCCGGTCCGTAGCCTTTTTCGGTGACGGTCAGGGTAAGCCAGCGTGTGGACGGCGCGGCGATGGCCTGCACCACCCGAGCCGCCTCGCGCGCGGCCACGGCAGTCTGCCAGATCGCGCCGCCGACCTGCCACTGGCTGCCCGCGCTGCTGGCCAGTTGCACCGCGTACAGGCCGTCCTGCGCCTGCAGGCTGTCCGCCACGGCGCTGCTGCGCATGGCCACGCCGAACACGCCCCAGCGCATGTCGCCGCGCTGCAGCAGCGCATCAAAAACCAGCGCCTGGTGCGCGCGGTGGAAAGCGCCCAGGCCCAGGTGCACGACGCCGGGTGCGCCGTTGCGGGCATAGGTCGGAACGCGGATACCGCGAGCGGCGAGGGCGGGCAGGCAGGCACTGTTCAGCCGGGGCGCCGCATCAGCAA
>JAZKIE010000224.1:6350-7863 GCA_040385025.1 Pseudomonadota bacterium
GGGTGCCGAGTTTGGCCGGGTCGATCAGGATGGTCAGCATGCCGTTGATCACGGCGCGGATGGCGGGGTCGGCCGGCTTGTGGGCGGTGCCGCTGCCGGTGAGCGCGCCGCCCAGCAGTTCGCAGGCCACCGCCATGCCGTAACCTTTGTGTTCGCCAAAGGCCATCAGCGCGCCGAACAGGCCATTGCTTTGCGGCACCACCACCACGCCGGGGTTGGTGGTCGGCCTGCCAAACTCGTCGATCAGCATGCCGGCCTCGACTTGTTTGCCCTCGTTGTGAGCCACGCGCATCTTGCCTTGGGCGACGCGGCTGGTGGCGAAATCGAGCACAAAAGGATCACGCCCTGCCAGCGGGATGCCGATGCAGCAGGGGTTGGTGCCGTACCGCCCGTCGGCGCCGCCGAAAGGGGCAACCACCGGCCGCGACAACACATTGACGAAGTGCATGGAGACCAGGCCTTGCGCGACCGCCATCTCGGCAAAGTGCCCGATGCGTCCCAGATGGTGGGAATTGGCCAGCGTCATGATGCAACTGCCGTGGGTTTTGGCGCGTTCCATGCCCAGTGCCATCGCTTGCTGGCCGACGACCTGCCCGTAGCCGCGCTGGCCGTCGAGCGTGAGCAGCGAGCCGGTGTCCAGCAAGACGCGCACGTTGTTGTTGGGTGTGAGGCCGCCTTCGAGTACCGCGTCCACATAACGCGGCAACATGCCGACGCCGTGCGAGTCGTGGCCGCTCAGGTTGGCCAGCACCAGGTTGGCGGCAACGGTGGCGGCTTCTTCGGCCGAACTGCCGGCTGCTATTAAAACGGTAGCTACCTGCGCTTGCAGGACGGGGGCTTGAAGTGTTTTTTGCATGTAAATAGGGGAGTGGGGCTACATCACGGCGCCGACCTGCCAGGGCACAAACTCGTTTTGCCCGTAGCCGTGCGACTCGCTTTTGCTTTTCTCGCCCGAGGCGGTGGCCAGCACCAGCTCGAAGATGCGCTGGCCCATCTCGGCCACCGTGCTGGCGCCGTCGATGATCTCGCCGCAGTTGATGTCCATGTCTTCTTCCTGCTTGCGCCACAGCGCCGAGTTGGTCGCCAGCTTCAGCGAGGGCGAGGGCGCGCAGCCGTAGGCCGAACCGCGCCCGGTGGTAAAGCAGATCAGGTTGGCGCCGCCGGCGACCTGGCCGGTGGCGCTGACCGGGTCGTAACCCGGCGTGTCCATGTAGACAAAGCCGTGCGCGCCCACCGGCTCCGCATATTCGTAAACCGCTTCGAGGTTGCTGGTGCCGCCTTTGGCCACGGCGCCCAGCGATTTTTCAAGAATCGTGGTCAGGCCGCCGGCCTTGTTGCCCGGCGAGGGGTTGTTGTTCATCTCGCCGCCGTTGATCTCGGTGTAGTGTTCCCACCACTTGATGCGCTCGACCAGCTTCTCGCCAACCTCGCGTTTGACGGCGCGGCGCGTCAGCAAATGTTCGGCGCCGTAGACCTCGGGCGTCTCCGACAGGATGGCGGTGCCGCCGTGCGC
>JAZKIE010000225.1:0-3700 GCA_040385025.1 Pseudomonadota bacterium
TTGGCGAAGCAAAAGAAAGTTACTTGCCGCCGGGCAACCCCCGGCCAGCAGACGCAGGCACTGACAAGAACCTGCGGGAAAACCAAATGCTAGCCCGCCTCAATACGCTGCCTCGCGACAGCCGCGACACCCTGTTCCTGCTGGCGGTCATCGCCTGGGTGCTGCTGCCGCAGGTCAGCCACCTGCCCTGGTGGTGCAGCGCGCTGGCGGCGGCCATGCTGCTTTTTCGCGGCAAGCTGGCTTTTGGCAACCAGCCGTTGCCGAACAAGTGGTGGCTGCTGGTGCTGCTGGGGATAGCCGTGGGTGCCACCTTGCTGACCCACAAAACCCTGCTGGGCCGCGATGCCGGGGTCACGCTGATCGTGATCCTGCTGGCGCTCAAGACGCTGGAGTTGCGGGCCCGGCGTGACGCCTTCGTGGTGTTTTTCCTCGGCTTTTTCACCATGCTCACCAATTTTTTCTATTCCCAGTCGCTGCTGACGGCCTTCAGCATGCTGCTCGGGCTGCTGGGCCTGTTGACCGCGCTGGTCAACGCCCACATGCCGGTGGGCAAACCGCCGCTGTTGCAGGCCGCCAAAACCGCCGGCTGGATGGCGCTGCTGGGCGCGCCGGTGATGGTGGTGCTGTTTCTGCTGTTTCCGCGGTTGGCACCATTGTGGGGCACGCCATCTGATGCCATGACCGGCCGCAGCGGCCTGAGCGCCACCATGCAGGTCGGCACCATCGCCAGTCTGGCGCTGGACGAAAGCATCGCCATGCGGATTGCCTTTGAAGGGCGGCCGCCGCCGCAGCGCGAGCTGTATTTCCGCGGCCCGGTGCTCTCCAGCTTTGACGGCCGGGAATGGCGGCCGTCCTCAAGCTCGTTTTTCCCCTTGCGTTACAAGCTGGCCGACAAGCTGACGGTCCAGGGGGCCCCCGTCTCCTACCAGGTCACGCTGGAGCCCACCAGCCGCCCCTGGCTGTTTGTGATGGAGGCCGCCGCCGACAGCCCCGTGTTACCCGGCTACCGGACCCGCATGAGCAGCGAGTTGCAGTGGTTCACGGACCGGCCCATCACCGACATCGTCCGCTACCAGGTGCAAAGCCACCCGGTGTTCAGGCACGGACCGGACAAACAGGAGGTCGGACTGCAGGAGTTTGTCGAGCTCCCGCCCGGTTTCAATCCCCGCACGCTGGCGCTCGCCGCCGAGATCCGGCGTGATCCGCGCTACGCGCAGGCCGGCACCCAGGCGCTGGTGCAGCTTGCCATGGACAAGCTGCGCACCGGCGGCTACACCTACACGCTGGAACCCGGCGTCTACGGTACCAACACCGCCGACGAGTTCTGGTTCGACCGCAAGGAAGGTTTTTGCGAACACATTGCCTCGGCTTTTGTGGTGCTGATGCGCGCCCTGGACGTGCCAGCGCGCATCGTCACCGGCTACCAGGGCGGTGAGCTCAATGCCGTCGATGGTTTCTGGGTGTTGCGCCAGAGTGATGCGCACGCCTGGACCGAGGTCTGGCAGGCCGGCGCGGGCTGGGTGCGGGTGGACCCGACCTCGGCCGTGTCGCCCGGACGCACCGGCGCCTTCCAGCGTCTGGCGGCGCCGCAAGGGGTGGTCGGACAGGCCCTGGGCAACCTCAGCCCGGCCCTGTCGGTCCAACTGCGCGCCGTCTGGGAGGCGGTGAACAACCGGTGGAACCAGTGGGTGCTCAACTACACACAGGGCAAACAGCTGGACCTGCTCAAAAATCTGGGCTTCGATTCCCCGAGCTGGGAAGACCTCAGTTATGTGCTGATCGCCATCGTGGTGCTGGTCAGCGCGGCCGGAGCCGCCTGGGCCTGGTGGGAGCGGGTGCAGCACGACCCCTGGCTGCGGCTGCTGGGGCGCGCCCGCCGGCAGTTGAGCCGCGCCGGTCTGGCCAGCAGCCCCGCCAGCTCGCCGCGCCAGCTCGCACTGCAGGTGCTTGAACAACAAGGCAAGCAGGGGCAGGCGATACACGACTGGCTGATGCAGCTCGAAGCCCAGCGTTATGCCGCCTCGGCTGGCCCCGACTCCGGCATCGATCTGGCCCGGCTGAAAAAACACTATGCCAGTCTGCGCTGGCCGGTTTGAGTCATCGTCCCACACGCAGCGTGGCTGCCAGGCGCCATACTCTCACATTGGACTGCCCTCTTTCAGTGTTTACAAGAAGCGCTTTTTTCGCATGACCTCTTCGCTGCTTTCTGCGCTTGCCGCCTCCCCTCGTTGGATTGCTCCTGTTTTGATAGCTGCTTGCGCAGGCGGGGCATGGGCTGCAGCCCCAAAAGACACAAAGATTCGGAAGACTGCAGCGCGTACGCCAGCCGCGCAGGAGCATGTGCGCCTGTATGCCGATCACGCAGAAGCCATGGCCTTTGCCGCGGACCTGGCCAGCCGGCGTGACCTGGACCCGCAATGGGTGCGACAGACCCTGGGCCAGGCGCGGCATTTGCCGACCGTGGTGCGGCTGATGCAGCCACCCGCCAAAACCTTCACCAAGAACTGGCGTGTCTACCGCAGCCGCTTCATCGACCCGGTGCGTATCGCCGCCGGCGTGCGTTTCTGGCAGGACAACCAGGCCACGCTGGAGCGCGCGGAACGCGAATACGGCGTGCCGGCAGACATCATCGTCGGCATCATCGGGGTGGAAACCATTTACGGACGCGACACCGGCAAGTTCCGGGTGATGGACGCACTGGCCACACTGGCCTTCGACTTTCCGGCATCGCATCCGCGCGCCCGCGAGCGCAGCGAGTTTTTCAAGGGCGAGATCGAGCAGTTTCTGACCCTGCAGAGCCGCCTCAATGCCGACCCGTTTGCGGCGCTGGGCAGTTATGCCGGCGCCATGGGCATGCCGCAGTTCATGCCGTCCAGCCGCAACAAATACGCGGTGGACTTCGACGGCGACGGCAAGATCGACCTGTGGAACAGCCCGGCCGATGTGATCGGCTCGGTCGCCAACTACTTCAAGGCCTTCAACTGGCAGCCCGGCATGCCCACGTTTTACCCGGTCGGTTTTGACAGCAGCAAACTCGACATGGACGCACTGATGGCGCCCGACATCCTGCCCACCTTCAGCGTGGCGAGCTTCACCGCCAAAGGTGCAGTGCTCGAAGGAGCGTCCCTGCAACACACAGGCCCGCTGGCGCTGGTAGAACTGCTCAACGGCGACCCGGCCAAGGGCGGCAGCGCACCCATCTATGTCGCCGGCACCGAGAATTTTTACGCCATCACACGCTACAACTGGAGCAGTTATTACGCGATGTCGGTGATTGAGCTGGGGCGCGAAGTGGCGGCCAAAAAGAACAGCGGCAACTGACACCAGCCCGCATGGGCCGGCCTCCTCACACCGGCTGGATCGTGATGTCCACCGTCATGGTTTCTTCGCCGCCCCCCTGTCGCACGCCCTTGATCGGCGGGCAGGCGTTGTAGTCGGTGCCCATGGCCAGGCGCACATGGCGCTCGTCGATCATGCAGCCATGCGTCACGTCGATGCTGACCCAGCGCCGCTGCGCCACATCCAGGCACACATCCACCCAGGCGTGGCTGGCCAGATCCGGCTCGTTGGCGGCATAAAAATAGCCGCTCACATAACGCGCCGGAATGCCCAGACTGCGGCAGATCGCCACCATCACATGGGCCTGGTCCTGGCACACACCGGCGCCGGCTTCAAACGCCTGCAAGGCCGTGGTGGTCAC
>JAZKIE010000226.1:0-7614 GCA_040385025.1 Pseudomonadota bacterium
GAAATTTCCGCGATGGAAGCCGACGGCAAGGGCAAGATTGTGTCCAGCCCCCGAATCGTCACGGCCGATCAGGTCAAGGCGCTGATAGAGCAAGGTACGGAGTTGCCTTACCAGCAGGCGACGTCCAGCGGCGCCACCTCGATTGCTTTTCGCAAGGCCAACCTGAAGTTGGAGGTCACGCCCCAGATCACGCCAGAAGGCAACATCATTTTGAATGTCGATGTGAACAAGGACAGTGTGGGCCGCGCCACTGCCAATGGTTTTGCGATTGACACGAAACACATCCAGACCCAGGTGTTGGTGGAAAACGGCGGCACGGTGGTGATTGGCGGCATTTTCGAGCAGAACGAGCGTGAGGATGAAACCAAGGTTCCCTTTCTGGGAGATTTGCCGGGCGTCGGCAACTTGTTCAAAACCAGAACACGCACCGCCAACAAGTCTGAACTGCTGGTTTTCATCTCGCCCAAAATGATCAGCAACGGTGCGGCTTTGCGCTGACGCTTGACCATGAGCTGAGCACGCAGGCGACGCACGGTCGCCTTGAGGCTTTGGTGGCCCCGATGTCGCGCTGTTGGCTTCACCTTCTCTTTCGATGACCAAATCAGAACTGACATGGGTGCTTCTTCGAATTCAATTGCCCATGTTGCCTTCGTGGGCCTTCCCGGCTCAGGCAAGTCCACCGTCGGTCGCCAGCTCGCGCGTCGCCTGGGCTGGCCCTTTCTGGACACCGACCAGGTCATCGAAAAACGCATCGGCCTGTCCATTCGCGAGTTTTTTGAACGCGAAGGCGAAGAGCCTTTTCGTGATCTGGAGCAGGCCGTTATTGATGAGTTGACCGGAGGAGAGCCCTGTGTGTTGTCCACCGGCGGCGGGGCTGTGCTCCGGCCGGCCAACCGCGAGCACCTCAAGCAGCGCAGCCATGCAATCTACCTGCATTCGTCTCCGGAAGACGTTTTTCGCCGCTTGCGCCATGACCGGAACCGGCCCTTGCTCCAGGTGGCCGATCCGCTGGCACGTCTGCGTGACCTGTATGCCTTGCGCGACCCGCTGTACCGCGAGAGCGCGCGCCTGGTTGTCGAGACCGGGCGGCCTTCCGTGCCGGCCCTGGTCGACCTGATCGCGAGCCAGCTCGAAACATTGGCTCTGGTGCCGGCTGTGCGCCACTGAGGTGCAGGCGCGCGGGAGGGTGACACCCGACCAGCCTCAAAGCCAAGCCTCTACACTTGAGGCATGCATGCAAATTTTTCTCCAGCGACGCAGCAGGTACGCATTGACCTGGGCGAGCGCAGCTACCCCATCCGTATCGGAGCCGGCCTGCTGGGCGATCCGGCGACGTACCAGAATCTGCCGGCTGCCAGCACGGCACTGATCGTTTCGAATGCCGTGGTGGCGCCGCTGTACGCCGGGGCGCTGCACACGGCCCTCAAACCGCACTACCAGCGCGTCCTGCAGGTAGCCTTGCCCGATGGCGAGATTCACAAGGACTGGCCCACGCTGCAACTGATTTTTGACGCGCTGCTGGAAAACGGCTGCGACCGCAAGACCGTGCTGTTTGCGCTGGGCGGCGGCGTGGTCGGGGACATGACGGGCTTTGCCGCAGCCTGCTACATGCGTGGTGTGCCCTTTGTGCAGGTGCCGACCACCTTGCTGGCACAAGTGGACTCGTCCGTAGGCGGCAAGACCGCCATCAACCACCCCCTCGGCAAAAACATGGTGGGCGCGTTTTACCAGCCCGAGCGGGTGATCTGCGACCTTGATGTGCTGCAAAGCCTGCCGCCGCGCGAGCTGAGCGCGGGCCTGGCCGAAATCATCAAATACGGGCCGATTGCCGACATGGCCTTTCTCGGCTGGATCGAGGACAACATCGACGCCCTGCTGGCGCGCGATCCGGCTGCGCTTGCTCATGCGATCCGGCGCAGTTGTGAAATCAAGGCTGAAGTGGTGGGCCAGGACGAGCGTGAAAACGGCTTGCGCGCCATCCTCAACTTCGGCCACACCTTTGGCCATGCCATCGAGTCGGGACTCGGTTACGGGCAGTGGCTGCACGGTGAGGGCGTGGGCTGCGGCATGGTGATGGCGGCGCGGCTGTCGCAGCGACTGGGCGGGGTCGATCGTGCATTTGTAGAGCGCCTGCGTACGCTGATCCAGCGCGCCGGTCTGCCGGTCACCGGTCCCCGCCTGTCGCCCGCCGACAGTGCCGGGCGTTACCTGGAACTGATGCGCGTGGACAAAAAAGCCGAGGCTGGCGAAATCAAATTCGTGGTGATTGGCGCGCCGGGCAGCGCCATGGTTCGTGGCGCGCCCGACGCCCTGGTGCGCGAAGTGATTGATGCCAGTTGCGATTGAA
The DNA here is from genome assembly GCA_040385025.1 of Pseudomonadota bacterium. Taxonomy (GTDB): domain Bacteria; phylum Pseudomonadota; class Gammaproteobacteria; order Burkholderiales; family Burkholderiaceae_C; genus Polaromonas. The sequence continues at coordinate 2,348 of JAZKIE010000226.1, forward strand.
AGCGATTCACGATCCGCTATCAAAATAATAGCTGCTTGCGCATGTCTGACAGGGGCCAGAGGCCGATTTGATGCATAAACCATGAGCTTGTTGGCCCCTTACGCCTGCGATCCGGCCGATTCCCGCGGCCGCCGCCATACTGAGCCGGACGCGCCCACACGCTCCGCCTTCCAGCGCGACCGTGACCGCATCGTGCATTCCACCGCCTTCCGCCGGCTGGTTTACAAGACCCAGGTCTTCCTGAACCACGAGGGTGATTTGTTTCGCACCCGGCTGACCCATTCGCTGGAAGTCGCCCAGCTCGGCCGCTCCATCGCACGCACCTTGCGCCTGAACGAGGATCTGGTCGAAGCCATTGCGCTGGCGCATGACCTGGGCCACACACCGTTTGGCCATGCCGGGCAGGACGCGCTCCATGCCTGCCTGAAAAACCACAACCCCGACAGCGCCGGTTTTGAGCACAACCTGCAGAGCCTGCGCGTGGTGGACACGCTGGAGGAGCGTTACCCCGACTACAACGGCCTGAACCTGTCGTTCGAAACCCGCGAGGGCATTCTCAAGCACTGCTCGCGGCGCAACGCCAGCCGCATCGAGGCGCGTGAGCCCGGCGGCGTGGCGCAGCGCTTTCTGGCTGCGGCGGAGGGTCAAGCTGCGCAGCAACCGGGCCTGGAAGCCCAGCTCGCCAACCTGGCCGACGAGATCGCCTACAACGCGCACGACATCGACGACGGCGTGCGCTCCGGTCTGCTGAGCCTGGAGCAACTGGAGCAGGTGGCGTTGTTCGCGCAGTACAAGCGCGAAACGCTGCTGCAGCATCCGGGGCTGCAGGGCCGCCGCCTGCTGTTCGAAACCATACGCCGCATGCTCAGCGCGCAGGTCTACGACGTGATGGACGCTACGCGGACGGCACTCACTGCAGCGGCGGTCGACAGCGCGCAGGCCGTGCGACTGAGCCCACCGCTGGTGCGCTTCAGTGCGGACATGGCCGCGAAGTCCTCATCCCTCAAGCGCTTCCTGCTGCAAAACCTGTACCGCCATCCGCAGGTGGTTGAAACCACACAGACCGCGCAGCAGGTGGTGCGCGAGCTGTTTGCTGCCTACATGGCCGATCCGGCCGAAATGCCGCAGGCGCATACCGACCGTTTCGACCGGCTGGAGAGCGACCCGTTGGCCGGCGCCGGATCGCTGGTCAAGCCCGAGCGGGTGGTGGCCGACTACCTTGCCGGCATGACTGATCGTTTTGCCGCCAAAGAACATGAACGCCTGATCGGCCGCGTGGCCTTTCCCGCTTGAAGCTGCTCCGCCCCGCCGCCTGTGTGATTGCCGCCGGCGTGGTGGCCGCACTGCATGTCGCCAAGTTGCCGCCAGCGTTGCCGGTGTTGCAGCAGGACATGGGGGTGTCCCTGTTGCAGGCCGGCTTTCTGTTGTCGCTGGTCCAGCTCGCGGGTATGACGCTGGGCCTGCCGGCCGGCTTGCTGATCCAGCGATGGGGGCCGCGGCGCAGCGTGCTGACCGGCCTGCTGCTGCTCGCCGGAGCCAGCGCACTCGGGGGAGCCGCGCAGAGCGCGACTGCCTTGCTGCTGTCGCGCGCGCTGGAAGGGCTGGGCTTTCTCTGTGTGGTGCTGCCTGCGCCTGGTCTGCTGCGGGTGCTGGTGCCTCCCGGGCAATTGAGCCGGGTGCTAGGCGGATGGGGGGCTTACATGCCGCTGGGCGCCGCGCTGGCCTTGCTGGCTGGGCCGGCCGTGATGGCGCTCGCCGATGCTGCCTGGGGCTGGCGGCTGTGGTGGTGGGGCTTGTCTGCCCTGGCCGTGCTGCTCGCGCTGCTGGTTTTTGTGCGGGTGCCAGCCGACCTGCCGGCCTCTGGTTTGCCAGCCGATCCGCAGCAGGCGACCGCAACTTCTGCGCATTGGCGCAATTTGCTCGAACTCACCTTGCGCTCGCGCGGCGCCTGGGCGGTGGCCCTGAGTTTTGCGATGTATTCGGGCCAATGGATGGCCGTGGTGGGTTTTCTCCCGTCGATTTATGCGCAGGCGGGCCTGACACCGGCTGCCACGGCCTGGCTCACGGCGCTGGCGGCCGGCGTCAACATCATCGGCAACCTGGCCGCGGGTCGGCTGCTGCACCGCGGGGTTGCGCCTGTCGCGCTGCTGGCGACGGGTTTTGTGGCGATGGCCCTGGGCACCCTGGTCGCTTTTGGCGTGGACGGCAGCCCCCGGCTGCAATACCTCGCCGTGCTGGTTTTTTCCAGTGTGGGTGGCCTGATTCCTGGAACGCTGTTCAGTCTCGCCGTCCGCCTTGCGCCGGGCGCGCAGGCCGTGCCGACCACCGTCGGCTGGGTGCAGCAGTGGTCGGCGGTGGGGCAGTTCTGCGGGCCGCCGCTGGTGGCTTGGGTGGCGGCCCAGGCCGGCCACTGGCAATGGACCTGGGTGGTGACCGGCGCCTGTTCGGTCGCCGGTCTGCTGCTGGCCTGGCAGATCCGGTCGCTGCTTCAGCGTCCATAAGCTGCGGCCTGTTTGGGGGCGGGGTTTGCGGCATGGCCTGCATAGCCTTATGACGTGTTGGCATTCGGCCCCTCCCTTTTCATGGGACAGAAGAATTAACCTTCTCCCATCGTTCAATTGCTTACAAATTCGGCTCGCCGGGGCCTCGGCACCCATCTTGCGTATGCAGCGCTCATTCAAAAAGGTATGTATGAAAATCAATCGTCGTGCACTTATCGTGAGCGCTGTGTCCGCTGGCGCCGCGCTTGCCAGCCCTGCGGTCTGGTCCCAGGCAGGCAGAGGGGGCCGCAAGCTGGTGATCGGGCAATCCGTTCCCCTGACCGGTGCGGCCGACCAGATTGGCCTGGCTTACCTGAACGGCGCGAAGCTCTATTTCGACGCGATCAACGCCAAAAATGGTGCGGCCGGTTACAAAATTGAGGTCAAGGCGCTCGATGACGGTTACAACCCGGCCAAAGCGGCTGCGAATGCCAAACAACTGATCGCTGACGATGTGGATGCCTTGTTCGGTTTTGTCGGAACGGCCAGTTGTGATGCGGCTTTTGCCGTTGCCAAACCCGCCAACACGCTGTTTTTTGCGCCATTTGCGGCGTCGGACAGCCTGCGCGAGGCCTCCTTGAGCAATGCCTTCCATATCCGGCCGGCGCTGGCCGATGAAGCCTACAAAATGGTGCGCCATTGCGCGACGCTGAACCAGAACCGCATCGCCGTGTTCGCCGAAGACGACGCCATGGGGCGTGCCGGACTGGCGGCCGTCAACCAGGCGCTGGTGGACCTGAAGTTGCCGCCGCTGGTGGCGAACGCTTTTTCCCCAGTCAATAGTGACAAGGTCGACGCGGCCGTGGCCCTGCTGGCCAAGTCCAATGCCCAGGCCATCATCCAGGTCAGCCTGTTCAATACCTCGGCCGCCTTCATCCGCGCCATGCGCAAGACTGGTTTTGCCGGCCAGTTCCTGAATTTTTCGGTGGTCGGGATCGACCCGCTGTTCACGGCACTGGGCAAGGAAATCGGCGGCGTGGTGATCTCCCAGGTGGTGCCGTCGCCGCGCAGCGCGGGCACGCCCATCATCAAGGAGTACCTGGACGTGCTGAATCAGACCGACCAGAACCCGAGTTACGAAAGTGTGGAGGGCTATATCGCCGCCCGCACTTTTGCCGAAGGCGTGCGGCGCAGCGCCGCGAGCGGCAAGGTGGATCGCGCGGGGCTGCAAAAGGCTTTTGAGTCGGTGACCGACTACGACGTTGGCGGTTTCCGCGTGAATCTGCGGGCCAAAAAATACGAATCCGTACGCCTGGTCGATCTGGTCACCATCACACCCGATGGCAAGGTGGTTCGCTAATCGGGGACAGATTCGATCTATGATGTGCTGGCTCACAGCCCATCATCCCCATGGCTCGTCTTCCCCGCCTCAGCCTTCCGGGCTACCCGCAGCACATCATCCAGCGCGGCAACAACCGGCAAGCCATAGCCACATCCGCCGCCGACTACCAGACCTTGCTGGCCCTGATCGACGACAACGCCAGGAAATTCGCTGTTGCCATCCACGCCTATGTGCTGATGGGCAACCACTTCCATCTGCTGGCCACACCCGAAACGGCAGAAGCCCTGCCGCAAATGATGCAGGCCATAGGCCGGCGCTACGTGCGTTATTTCAATGACAGCCAGGACCGCTCTGGCACCTTGTGGGAAGGGCGCTACCGCTCTACCGTGATCCAGCCCGACGCTTACCTGCTGACCTGCATGGCCTATATGGACCTCAACCCGGTGCGCCATGGCCTGGTGGCCCAGGCGCGCGACTATCCGTGGTCCAGCCATGGTCACTACGCCGGTTTGCGGGTGGACCGGCTGGTGACGCCGCATCCGCTGTTCTGGACACTCGGCAACACGCCTTTTGCACGCGAAGCCGCTTACGCAGAAATGGTGCATGGTGGCGTGACGGATGCCAGCCAACTGGCCTTGACCCAATCCACGCTCAGTGGCTGGGCGCTCGGGGATGCGGCGTTTGTCGCTGATTTGCAAACCCGCACACAGCGACGGGTCAGCAGGATGTCGGCGGGCCGTCCCCAAGGCGCAACCCACTCCTAAAGATAGATGGTTGATTTGACTGATCATTTATTGATTTTTATCATGTCCCCAATTATTTATTGTCAATAAATATGCAGATTTAATAAGAATCTGACCCCAATTATTCGGCTTGGCATTGTTGTTGCACTGCACTATGCTGTCTATCCCCGCGACATATTACGAAACCAGGCAGGACAGGGTTGGCTGTGCATTTTTGCCGCCGCCGCAGTCTGCCATCGACCAGGAGTGCGCCATGACCACGGCTGCTGAAATCAAACATTTTCAAGACAACGGTCTTTACAGCCCGGCGAACGAACACGATGCCTGCGGTGTCGGTTTTGTGGCGCACATCAAGGGCCACAAAAGCCATGCGATTGTCCAGCAGGGCCTGAAGATTCTTGAAAACCTGGACCATCGTGGTGCTGTCGGCGCCGACAAGTTGATGGGTGACGGCGCTGGCATCCTGATCCAGCTGCCTGACGCGCTGTACCGTGAAGAAATGGCCAAGCAAGGCGTCGTGCTGCCGCCGCCCGGCGAATACGGTGTCGGCATGGTGTTTCTGCCGAAAGAGCATGCCTCGCGCCTGGCCTGCGAGCAGGCCTTGGAGCGCGCGGTGCGCGTCGAAGGCCAGGTCCTGCTGGGCTGGCGTGATGTGCCGGTGAACCGCGACATGCCGATGTCGCCTACCGTGCGCAAGAAGGA
>JAZKIE010000227.1:0-12674 GCA_040385025.1 Pseudomonadota bacterium
TTCCGTCCAGCCAGGCCGGCGTGGTCAAGGCGTTGAAGATCAAGCTCGGCGACAAAATCAATGTCGGCGACGTGTTGCTGGTGCTCGAAGGCGTGGCTGCCAGCGCACCTGCTGCAGCTTCAGCGGCACCCGCGCCGGCTGCCGCTGCCGCACCCGTGGCCGCGACTGCTTCCGCGCCTGCACCGGCTGCTGCGCCTGCGCCCGCCACCGCCGTGCCTGCGCATGAACCCTCTACACCCACCGGCCAGTTGCCGCATGCCTCACCCTCGGTGCGCAAGTTCGCGCGCGAACTCGGCGTGCCGCTGGCCGAGGTCAAGGGCAGCGGTCCCAAGGGCCGCATCACCCAGGACGACGTGCAGGGCTTCACCAAATCCGTGATGGCCGGCGATGTGCGCACGCAGGCGCAAACGGCGAAAGCGCCGGCGGCGGCCAGCGGCGGCGGTGGTGCCGGTCTGGACCTGCTGCCCTGGCCCAAAGTCGACTTCACCAAATTCGGCGCGGTGGAGCGCAAGGATTTGCCGCGCATCAAGAAGATCAGCGGCGCCAACCTGCTGCGCAACTACGTGATGATTCCGCATGTCACCAACCATGACGATGCCGATATCACCGATCTGGAAGCCTTCCGCGTGTCCACCAACAAGGACAACGAGAAGTCCGGCCTCAAGGTCACCATGCTGGCCTTCCTGATCAAGGCCAGTGTGGCGGCGCTGAAGAAATTCCCCGAGTTCAACAGCTCGCTGGACGGCGATCAGCTGGTCTACAAGCAGTACTACAACATCGGTTTTGCCGCCGACACGCCCAATGGCCTGGTGGTGCCCGTGCTCAAGGATGCCGACAAAAAAGGCATCATGCAGATCTCGCAAGAGATGGGCGAACTCGCCAAAAAGGCGCGTGACGGCAAACTGGCCCCGGTCGAGATGCAGGGGGCGAGTTTCACCATCTCATCGCTGGGCGGCATTGGCGGGCGTTATTTCACACCCATCATCAACGCGCCGGAAGTTGCCATCCTCGGCGTGTCCAAGAGCCAGATGGAGCCGGTTTGGGACGGCAAGGCTTTCCAGCCGCGCCTGATGCTGCCGATGTCGCTGGCCTGGGACCACCGCGTGATCGACGGCGCCGGCGCTGCGCGTTTCAATGCCTATCTCGGCTCGATTCTGGCTGATTTCCGCCGGGTTCTTTTGTGACGACTCTGGTGGTTGTGAAGAAGGCCGGGCAGGCGGTGATCGCCACCGACGCGCTGATTACTTTTGGCGACACGCGCCTGAGCAATCGCTTCGAAGCCAACAGCAAAATCTTCAAGGTCGATGCGCCGGCCGGTGTCAGCTACATCGGCATGGCCGGCACGGTGGCGCATTTTCCGGTACTGCGCAAGGCCCTGGCCACGCTGCCGAAAGACCAGTTGCGCTTCGGCAGCAAGGACGAGGTCTTCGACACCTTCAACAAGGTGCATCCTGTGCTCAAGGAGGCGTTTTTCCTGCAAACCAAGGAAGACGACAACGACCCGTATGAGTCCAGCCAGTTCAGCGTGCTGATCGCCAATTCAAGCGGTATCTACGGCCTGTACAGCTACCGAGAGGTGTTTGAGTTCAAGGAGTTCTGGGGCATAGGCTCCGGACGCAGCTTTGCACTCGGCGCCATGCACGCAAGCTGGGGCAAGGCGAAGACGGCACGCGAAGTGGCACTGGCCGGCATGAATGCCGGCTGCGAATTCGACAAAAACTCCGCCGGCCCGGTGGAACTGTTCACGGTCAAGCTTAAAAAGTAAGCCGACCCTTTTAGCGGAGACAAGCGACATGGCAACGATAGACATCCAGATTCCCGACATTGGCGATTTCGACGAAGTGACCGTGATCGAGGTGCTGGTCAAAGCCGGCGACAGCATCCAGGCCGACCAGAGTTTGCTCACGGTCGAAAGCGACAAGGCCTCGATGGAAATTCCGTCCAGCCACGCCGGCGTCGTGAAGGCGCTCAAGGTCAAGCTGGGCGACAAGGTCAAACAAGGAACGGTGGTTTTGTCGCTGGAAGCCGAAGGCGCTGCAGCCGCCCCGATTTCAGCGTCAAAACAGGCTCCAGCCCCCGCTGCACCTGCGCAAACAGCTCCTGAAAAGATAGCAAATGCGCCGGCCGCAGCGGCTTTCAGCGGCAGCGCCGACCTCGACTGCGACCTGCTGGTGCTGGGCGCCGGCCCCGGCGGCTACTCGGCGGCTTTCCGCGCCGCCGACCTCGGCTTGAAGGTCGTGCTGGTCGAGCGTTATGCCACGCTGGGCGGGGTCTGCCTGAACGTCGGCTGCATTCCGTCCAAGGCCTTGCTGCATGTGGCGGCCGTGATGGACGAGGTCAAACATTTCGAGTCGCTGGGCGTGTCCTTCGCCGAACCGACAGTGGACATCAACAAGCTGCGTACCCACAAGGAAAAAGTGGTAGGCAAGCTCACCGGCGGGCTGGCCGCCATGGCCAAGATGCGCAAGGTCACCACCGTGCGCGGCATCGGTAGCTTCGTAGGCGCCAACCACCTGCAGGTGGACGAAACCACTGGCGCCGAAGGTCAGGAAAAAACCGGCAAGAGCCAGACCATAAGCTTCAAGAGCTGCATCATCGCCGCTGGTTCGCAGGCGGTGCGCCTGCCTTTCATGCCCGACGATCCGCGCGTGGTGGACAGCACCGGCGCGCTGGCGCTCAAGGAAGTGCCGAAACGCATGCTGATCCTGGGCGGCGGCATCATCGGCCTGGAGATGGGCACGGTCTACAGCACGCTGGGCGCGCGCCTCGATGTGGTCGAGATGCTGGACGGTCTGATGCAGGGCGCTGACCGCGACCTGGTCAAGGTCTGGCAGAAGATGAACGCGCCGCGCTTCGACAACATCATGCTCAAGACCAAAACCGTGGGCGCGAAAGCCACCAAGGCTGGCATCGAAGTGACGTTTGCCGCCGCGGAAGAGGGCGGCACCGCGCCCGCGCCGCAAACCTACGACCTGGTGCTGCAGGCGGTGGGCCGCACGCCCAACGGCAAGAAACTTGGCGCCGAGAAAGCCGGCGTCAGCGTCAGCGACCGCGGCTTCATCCCGGTCGACATCCAGATGCGCACCAACGTGCCGCACATCTTCGCCATCGGCGACATCGTCGGCCAGCCGATGCTGGCGCACAAGGCGGTGCATGAGGCGCATGTGGCGGCTGAAGTGATTGCCGGCGAACTGCAAGGCAACAAGGAACTGGCCAGTGCCGCCTTCAATGCGCGAGTCATCCCAAGCGTGGCCTACACCGACCCCGAAGTGGCATGGGTGGGTCTCACCGAAGACCAGGCCAAGGCCCAGGGCATCAAGGTCAAAAAGGGCCTGTTCCCGTGGTCAGCCTCCGGCCGCGCGATTGCCAACGGCCGTGACGAAGGTTTCACAAAGCTGCTGTTCGACGACAGCCCTGAAGCGCATGGCCACGGCAAGATCCTGGGCGGCGGCATCGTCGGCACCCATGCCGGCGACATGATCGGCGAGATTGCGCTTGCCATCGAGATGGGCGCCGACGCGGTGGACATCGGCAAAACCATCCACCCGCACCCGACGCTTGGCGAAAGCATAGGCATGGCGGCGGAGGTGGCGCATGGCAGTTGTACCGATCTACCGCCTGCACGGAAGTAGGCTTTTGAGATGCTACTGATTCAGTAGCTGGCCGCGCAAGACTCGTAAGGGCTGCGCGGTTTTTTTTGCTATCAGTTGCGCACTGCGCTTCGACTTCCGGGTGCTGTTGGTGGCTGCGCGCAAATGGGAAACCCTCTTCGTCCCACGCGCTACCTTGCGCATTGCCGGAGCTTGTTGATGATCGGTGCGGCGCTGTGCCACTCGATATCCAGCAACGGTTTACCGTTATCGGTCAACTTGAATCGTTGCTTGTCGCTCATCCCGTTCAACAAGGCCGTCAGTCCAGGAACAGCAAACACAATCGTGCCCACGTCCCTTGTTTCCCGGTAATTGAATACCTGCAGGGTTTGGGCAGGCTCATTGTCCTGCTGGAGTGTGATGCTGATCTTTGTCACGTCTTTGGACTTGGGTAGCCCCACGCCGTGGAAAATCAGCCATGCGTCAGGCTTGGGGTTCTGGAACCCCAGGATCGTCACAACGCCTCCTTCGTTGAGCGCGAACCTGGAAAACACCGCGGCGCACAGATTCCCTTCGGGCGTTGATTTGGAGTCCACATCCCAGATGCCTTTTGCCAGTGCCTTCCTTTTTTCCTCTTTTTCCTTTTCCCGCTGTTTCATGGCCTCGTCCAGATTGCGCGCTTGCTCAGCGGTGAGAGGAGGGCCGGAAGGTCGATGATTTGAGCCTATTGCCTCAATGGCAGCCCGACGGTCACGCATCAAGTCCCAGCCGGTGTATTCATACGGAGGGCTGCAACCATTCCCGTTGAACTGCATGCCGCGCGGGCAAGCCATTGCCGAAAACGGGAGAACAAGCGCGAGGCAAAAAGCGGCGCCCATTCGTGCTGGATTTTTCATGAGGGGGTTCCTTTTTCAGGCCCGATGCGTGCCAGGCGAATCTGAGAACTGCCGTGTCCGTTTCGTCCCACGTTCGATTGGTTGCTCATGGAGCGACGGCCTGTATTGCTGCCGGGCAGGGGGTCGCGCAAGGCCTCTGCGCTTGATCGCCAAACTGTAACCGGATCTCTTGCGGAAACACACCCTACTTTGGAAGGGTTTACCTCGTACCGCTCATTTCCGATACTGCGCAGTTCCCATTCATTAAGAGGCCTTACGCATGATCATCAGAAATTTGAAACTCAGCGCTTTTCCGGGTGTTGTGGCATTGCTTGTTTTGGGCTTGACGGGTTGCGCGGCAACCATCAGTCAGGATGGGCTGGAGCAACGCACATCGGCAGCCATTGGACGCAATGTGGGGACATTCACCATCACCAAAACCGGCGAAGAGACGGGTGGGCGTATCAACTACACCGCCAAGACCAAGGATGGCGCCACCTATCAGTGCTACATGTATTCCGCTACCGGTTTCCAAAAGGCCATGTCGTTCGGACAGACGCCGCATTCCGACGCCGTCTGCACACAAATGGGACGGGGCGGAGCTGCGCCTGCCGCCGACAGCAAACCTGCAGCCAACTGCAATGCTTTGCTGAAGGCCGCCGGCAGGTGCTGATGCTTTAGCTGGTGCAAGGCTGCACCAGCGGCACGGCGTGTGTTTACCTGGCTGGCCGCGCCCATTCTGCGAGGAATCGCAGGACCTGCGCTGCAACGATCTCTGGTCGTTCCAGCTGCGGCCAATGCCCCACTTCTTCCAGGCATGAAACATGGGCGTCAGGCACCAGGGCGCGGTAGCGGTCCACCATGTGTTGCCCCGAGTTCGGGTCGCTGGTCCCGTTGATGAACAACACCGGGAAAGCGCGTTTGAGCAGGGGTTCGACCAGCCGGTCGCGCAAGGCCAGCCGCTCTTGCCAGAAGCGGCCAACTTGATGCGTGATACGAAGCCCCTCGTTGTGCGTCACCATGGCCCAAAAGTCATCCAGCAAGGTTTCCTCAGGCTGTGTATTCCGCCCAAACAGAGCCTTGATCGTGCGCCCGAATGCGGGCCGGGACATTCGCGAACCAATCAGGGAGCCTAGGGGTGAGGACAGGAGGCGCAGAATCAGGCGTGGCCGGTACGCCTCAGGGAAGAGCCCGCCATTGAGCATGACCACCGCGTCAATTTTTGCCAGCGGCTCACCCGTCATGCGTCTTGCCAGCATTTCCTGCGCCACGCTCACACCCAGATCGTGCGCCATCAGGCACACGCGCTTGAAGCTCATCGCACTGATCAGCCATTCATGCAGGTCGGCGTGCTCCTCAATGGAATAGGCCAGATCAACAGGTTTGGCCGACAGGCCCATCCCCAGCATATCGACGGCGATCAGGGTGTAGTGCTGTGAGAGAGTCGACCAGACCTGGTGCCAGTCGTAGGACGCCGTCGGGTAGCCATGGATCAGCAGGAGCGCGGGACCCGAACCACCGACCCGCACAAACACCTCGTGGCCCCGATACGGGACGAGTTTTCCCTGGGAGAGCCACTCGCGCAGGCCTGGCGTGAGCTTTTTGTTGCCAGTCATCGCAGAAGCATCCACGCAGCAGTGAGCTGGGCAAGCAGGCTGGTGATGTGTGCCAGTTGCCGCAGGCGCAACCAGCGTCCAAACATGGCCAGGGGATGCACGACCCGCGCCAGAAGGAAGACCGAGCCCAGCCAGGCAAGCCCTGCGGCATCACTGGTGGACTGGCTTTGCAGCGCCAGCATCAACACGGCAAACAGCAGGCACTGCTCCAGCGCATTGCCATGCGCCCGGATGGCCACGACAAGGTCTGTGTGCCCCCCATCCCCGTAGCTGACTCTGTACTTGAGGCGCAGCCGGGACACGTTGAGCGACAGCAGGGTCAGCAGGATGGCGAGCGCTGCCACGACCTGCGCAACTGTGGGATTCATTGCATTGCATCCTTCATCAAATAGAAAATTTATTCTCAGATGGAGCGTCGCGTATGTGAACCCTACCGAAGAGGGGCACGCGATGCCTATGGCTGATTGCTTGCTTGTCCGCGTTGCTGGGACACCTCGTTTTCAGCGATGTTTTTCATCTTGATCACTATGCTTCCACCGTGACTCGGGCGGTCTGCGTATCGATGTGCCGCTATGGCCTCCTCGAACGGAAACACTCGCGCTATGACTGGACGGTAGCGGCCTTGACGGACCAGGTCACCCAGGTGGTCAAGATGTTCGGCTCGCTCTTCGGCGGTGCCGACAATAATGTGCCGACCCGCACGGCGAGGTAGCAACATTGCCTGGCACATCTCCGGCAGGCCCGACTGGATGCGAATCAGGCGGCCACCCGGATTGAGCACCCGCAGGCATCGTTCAACGGTCTGATTGCAAGCAACATCAAACACCAGGTCGTAACGCTGATCCAGGGCAGTGAAGTCCTGCTGCTGGTAGTCGATGACTCGTACGGCACCCAACGCATGCACCTGATTAAAGTGAGCGGCACTGCATACCCCGGTGACCTCAGCGCCCATGACGCGTGCCAGTTGCACAGCTGCCATACCGACATTCCCTGAGGCGCCGTTGATCAAAATCGTCTCCCCTGCAACAAGACCAGCGCGTCTGAGGAACGAAAGCGCCGTGCCGCCGCCGAAAGGAAGCGCCGCAGCCTCCTCAAACGACAAGTGTTTGGGTTTGTGAGCGATGGCGCCTTTGCTGGAGATGCACAGGTACTCGGCGTGCCCGCCCATTCGAAATCCACTGATACCGAAAACCGCATCGCCTGGCACAAAACCTTTTGCACGGCTTCCGAGCTCTTGCACCACACCAGCGAACTCAGCCCCCAGAACAGCATTCCTGGGACCGCGCCAGCCCAACGCCAGCCGACCCAGTGTGCGAAAGCCTTCGGGCATATCGAAACTGCGTACGCGCCGGTCACCGGATGTGATGGTTGACGCCAACACACGAATGAGGACTTCGTCCTTCTTCGGTGTGGGACGTTGAAGCTGCATGAACGTCAGCACGTCGGGCGAGCCATATCCTTCACAGATCAGTGCCGTCATGCGGCCACCGGCAGTGGCCGCTGCGCCAGCCTTTTCAAGAGGGGTCATGCATGCAAATCAGCGCAGCCCGAGCGCCTGCCTGAAGTCGGCAACCACCGAAGGCTCCCAGTCGCGGTCCACAAACTCGGTCTGCAGGGGTTTCTGGCTCATGGTGGTGATGGTGTAGCTGGGGGCGTTGTCCGAGGTGGGCTGGATGAAAAACCCCACCACCTTGCCAGCTGTACCCTTGACCACGCGTGACTTGATGACGCCGCTGGGTTTGTGGCTTTCCACGATCACCATGTCCTTACTCATGGCCACGGTTGCCGCGCGCCATATCTGTTCGTAGTTTTTGCCGCTGACAGTGAAATTGACGCCTTTGGCATTGCTCAATTGCAAATTGTCGGTGCTGACACACGCAGTCAACAGCAGGCTCAGTAGCAGCGGGGAGATGATTTTGCGCATGCGGCGTTCACCGATTATTTGCGCATATCCGGCTTGGGTTGTGCGCCCGTACACCGGAAGATGACGACCTTGCTGCGGTTACAGCTTGGCGTGAGTTTGAAATTACCCAGATAACGTGCTTTCACGTCGCCAAGTCCTTCATGCCGGATTTGATACTTGGAGTCACCGCCGCAAGCCTGAGCGATGGCGGCGAGGGCTTCGTTTCGTCGTGCCTGAATCAGTTGGGCCAGGCCAGCGTCGCAGTAATTAACCTCTCCCGTGGGCTTGGTCACCTTGCCTGCGTTCTCAAAATGCGCGCGTATCTCGGACGGCGCGAGCATCGTTGGAATTGTTCCGCTCGAAGTCATCCCCGCCTGTTCCTCCGGGGTGTAGATGTGGACCTGGGCCGCATTGCTGGTGAGAATGCCGCCGCCCGCGTTAGGGTCGAGTGCACAGCCTGACAGGGCTGCCGCCAACAGCAGCCCTGCGCCTGCCCTGGCGGAGAGGGAAATGGTGCGGCAAACAGGGTCTGGGTTCATGGAGGTTCCTTGATTGAACGACGAAACAGTCGGAAAGTTAAAAATTCCGTGATGACGGCTGCGAGCTTGGGCCAAGCAGGTCGGCTGGCAGGTCGCGCATCCGCGCATTTTTGCCGGTGCGATTGCCTCATCAGGAGATCGAAAATGTGTTGAGTAGCGGGTTCACTATCGGTACGTCTCAAATTGTCGACAGCCGGTTAAAGCAAAGGAACCCTACTGAAGTCGGGTGTGCGAGGCACACCAGGCGGTGTGATGGATGCTACGATTTGCAACGCATTTGCCATCTTCATGCCTACCCCCATCCCCTACGCGATCATCCTGGACGACCACCCTTTGGTGGGGCGTGGCATGGCGCAGTACCTGCAATCGGTTCGTCCTGAGTTGAGCGTTCGCGCGGTCACCACCTGGATCGAAACGCTGCAGCTTGTGCAGATGTATGGCGCCCCTCGGGTGCTGGTGGCGGACCTGTGGCTGGCCGAGGGCAACAGTCTGCCCTTGCTGGCGCAGTGGCATGCGCTGCACCCGGAGACACCCTGGCTGGCCATCAGTGCCGACGACGATCCGGCGACCGCTCAGCGGGTTCGCGCTGCCGGCGCCCAAGGCTTCGTGCACAAGCAGGCCAGCCCGGAGACGTTTGGCCAGGCCATCCTGACGGTGCTCGGCGGTGGGCAGTGGTTTGAGGCAGGACAGGCGCTGGGCGGGAAAGATCCCGCAAGGCGGGAGTGGCAGGTGACACCCGCCGAGCTGGGCCTGACTCCCCGGCAAGGCGATATCCTGGCCCTGCTGCTCAAGGGCCTCTCCAACAAACGCATCGCCCTGGCGCTGGACATCACCGAGAGCACCGTCAAGGAACACGTGACCGCCATTCTGGAGCGCCTTGGCGTACGCACCCGGGTGGAAGCCATCATGGCGCTGCAGGGACGTCAGGTGGTTTCACCGGGGATCGCATGAATGTCCGGAGCTGGCTGAAGCAGGCGGTCGCAGCGCTGCGACCCGTTGGCATGGCCGGGCTCAGCGCCAGGAGCCAGGCCGAATTGCTCGACACGGGTTTTTCGCGCCTGCGATCCAGCGTGTACGTGATGCCGCTGATCGCGCTGCTATTGCTTGCCTACCTTGGTTGGCGTACCGAGGCCGTGCCTGTGCTCGCGTGGGGACTGGGCTACGTCCTGCTGACCATCGTGGTTCATCGACTCGCACGCTGTTATGCCGGAGATCAGCGCAGTCTTTCGGCAGAGGCATTGATGAAACGCTGGCTCTCTCGCGTGCAAACCCTTGCCTGGTTGCATGGCGCCGGTGTGAGCTTCCTGGCGATCACGGTGGCGCCAGAAGCTTCGCTGGAATTCCGGATGCTGCTGTACATGATTACTGCGTACATCGTTTCCACCAACACAGTCAACCTGACGCAGACCATTGGCTTGTTTCTCCGGTTTTTTGCCTGTGGCTGGCATGTGCCGCTGTTGTTGATGTACCAGGTCTTTCCCGATCTTTGGCACATCATGATCCCTTTGGGTCTCATCTATAGCCTGGTCATCTACCGGCATGCCCTGACATCGCACCGGTTCGCGATCGAGCAAGTTCAATTGAAAGAGCACAGCGAGCTGTTGGCCGAGCAGTTTCGCGCGGCCAAAGAGCAAGCCGAAACGGCGCTGCAGGAAAAAAACCTCTTTCTCACCACCGCCAGCCACGATTTGCGCCAGCCCATACATGCCATGTCCCTGCTGGTCGAGGCCATCGCGCTGCGCAATCAGCATACGGCAGTCAGCCCCTTGCTGGCCGACCTGAAACACTGCATGGACTCGATGAACCAGATGTTCAACGCCTTGCTGGACCTGTCCAGGCTGGAGGCTGGCGCAATGCCGCAGCGGGCTTCACCGGTAGCGCTGCATACGCTGGTACGTGACACCATCACCCTGTTTCGCGAGCAGGCCATTCAGCGCGGGCTGGCACTGCGCATGCATGTGCCACCAGGCGAAGCCGTCGTGTGGGCAGATCACGCGCTGCTCCGTCAGGCGCTGGTCAACCTGGTGCACAACGCCCTGCGCTACACACAGCGAGGAGGCATTCTGATCGGACTCAGGCGGCGCGCGGCGAGCTGGCAAATCGAGGTATGGGACACCGGCATCGGCATTGCTGCGCAGGACGAGCAGCAGATTTTTTCACCGTATTACCGCAATCAGCACGCGTGGCGCATTGACAGCGCCGGCCACGGGCTGGGGCTGGCGGTTGTGGCGCGCTGCGCGCGTTTGATGGAGGCCACACTGGGGTTTCAGTCTCGCCTGGGTCAGGGTTCGCGCTTTTGGCTGCGTATGCCGACGCATCAAGCTGCGGCGACGCAAGTGCAAACACAAACACAAACACCACAGGCAGCAGCTGCGGCGGCAGTGGCGCCCATGACGTGCCCTGGTGGCCGTTGCCTCGTGCTGGACGACGACCCGCAGGTGATTGGCGCCTGGAAAGCGCTTCTGGAAGGTTGGGGGGTGGAGGCGTGTTACGCCGCAAACGCCGAGGAAGCCATGCAGCACCTGAACAAGGGCTTTGCACCGAATGCCATTTTTTGCGATCAACGCTTGCGTTCGGGTGAAAGCGGATTTGACGTCTTGCGGGCATTGCTTGCTCGCTGCCCAAGGGCAAGCGGCGCGATGGTGAGTGGGGAAATCAATTCTCCCGAATTGCAGGACGCACAGGAAGAAGGTTACCTGGTACTGCGCAAGCCGCTGGACACCGCTCAGCTCCGTGCCATCCTGGCGACATGGGCCCAGACGTGAGCGACCGGGTCGCGCTGGACGTCGGGATGGGCGTCGATGGCGGCCGAGGTGACGCGTGGGTCGTGCAGAGACCAGCCACCGGTCCGCAAATAGGGTCGCTATTCAAGTCATTTCGTGGCGCAAAAGCTTGATGGGTTTGACTGGCTGCATTAATCTGGACGGGTGATGCGCCATATTCTGATCATCAATCCCAATACCTCGGACAGCGTGACCGCCTTGCTGAAAGGCCATGCGCAAAAGGAGGCGGGCGCCGAAGTCCATGTGCAGGCGGTCACCGCCCGGTTTGGCGCTCCTTACATATCGTGTGAGGCCAGTTATGCGGTGGCCGGCCACGCCACGCTCGATGCCTGGGCCAGCACGGTGGCTCAAGACGCCCCATTGCCCGATGCCGTGTTGATTGGCTGTTTTGGTGACCCTGGCCTGTTTGCGCTCCGCGAAGCCAGTGCGGCGCCTGTCACGGGCCTGGCCGAAGCGGCGTTCGCCGAGGCTACAGCTTATGGACGGTTTGCGATTGTCACGGGTGGGCAGCGCTGGAAGCCCATGCTGGAGCGCATTGCCGGGAACCTCGGTTATGGCCCGAGTCTGGGTGGAATTGTGACGGTTGAGCCCACTGGGGCGCAACTGGCCCAGGACCCGCTCGCCGCACGCGTTCTGCTGGCAGAAGCCTGCCTGCAGGCTGTCAGGCAATTGAATGTCCAGTCCGTCATTTTGGGGGGTGCCGGCCTTGCGGGACTGGCTGCGCAAGTGCAGGCCCAGGTGGGGGTGCCTGTGATCGACAGCGTTCTGGCGGGTATTCGCCAAACCCTCTTGTTGGCCGCGCAGCCACCTGCTGACAATGTTGGCCGTTCCAATGAGATTGGCGCCTGGCTGGGAAAATTCTGAATTCGACCACCCCTGCGGCAGTTCACTGGGCCATCTGCACTGCGTGCCTGAAGATGTCGCCCGGGGTTGTCATCCAGACCTGACCACGATCCCGCGCCGTAGCAAGGTGCTGCAAGGCACGCCGCAGATGGCGCAGGCGGTAAGGCTGGCCGATGATGTAAGGGTGCAGCGCAATACCCATCACCAGCGGCGCCGTGCCGGGCGCCTGCGATTGTTCGATCATTTCGTCCAGCTGGTCGATGATCATTTGCGCAAAATCCTTGCCATCCATCTGCCGCGCGATGATCATCGGGATGTCATTGAGCTCTTGCGGGTAAGGCACGGCCCATAAGGGTTGACCGCTGCGGGTGCGCATGGGCAGCGGCTGGTCGTCATGGCACCAGTTCAGCGTGTAGCCATAACCGCTTTCCACCAGCAAGTCGGGGGTATGCAGACTTTCGGAAATCCAGGGTGACAGCCACCCGGCTGGCGACTGGCCACTTTCCATTTGCATGCGATCCCGGC
>JAZKIE010000228.1:0-6428 GCA_040385025.1 Pseudomonadota bacterium
ATTCTCATCAACTCCGCAACCCTCCTCAAGTAAAAGCATCATGAGCAACCCCCAAGTCGAACTCCACATTGCCGGCCACGGCGTCATCACCCTTGAACTCGATCAGGACAAGGCTCCCAAGTCGGTCGCCAACTTCCTCAGCTATGTCGCCAAGGGCCACTACGACAACACCATCTTTCATCGCGTGATTCCCGGCTTCATGGTGCAGGGCGGTGGTTTCACGCCCGGCATGAAACAAAAGCCGTCGGACGCACCGATTGCCAACGAAGCCGCCAACGGCCTGAAAAACGACAAGTACACCGTCGCCATGGCGCGCACCAACGTGCCTGACTCGGCCACCGCGCAATTTTTCATCAACGCCTCCGACAACGGCTTCCTGAACCACACCTCGCCGACACCGTCGGGCTGGGGCTACGCCGTGTTCGGCAAGGTGGTCGCGGGCACCGATGTGGTCGACGCCATCGAAGCCGTCAAGACCGGCAGCAAGGGTGGCCACAGCGATGTGCCGCAGACCGATGTGGTGATTGAAAAAGCGGTGGCGCTCTAAGCCTCATGCCCATGGCCCCGGCCGTGCCCCAGATCGCCGAACTTGTTGCGCCGGCGGCCTGGCGCACGGTCGATTTCATTTCCGATATTCATTTGCAGGCCAGCGAGCCCGCCAACTTCGCGGCCTGGCAGGCCTATATGCGGGGCACGCCAGCCGATGCGGTCTTCATCCTTGGCGACCTGTTCGACGTCTGGGTCGGCGACGATGCTGCGGGCCCCGCGGCATCAGACTTTGACGCGTCATGTGTGCAGGTGCTGCAAAACACCGGCGAACGCCTGGCACTGTTTTTCATGCATGGCAACCGCGACTTCCTGGTCGGCCCCGAACTGATGGCGCGCTGTCGCAGCACCCTGCTGGCCGACCCCACCGTGCTGGGTTTTGCCGGCAGTCGCTGGCTGCTGAGCCACGGCGACGCCTTGTGCCTGGACGATGTGAACTACATGCGCTTTCGCGAGCAGGTGCGCAGCGCTGACTGGCAACAAACCTTCCTGAGCCAGCCCCTGCCCGAACGGCAAGCCATTGCGCGCGGCCTGCGCCGGCAAAGCCGCGAGCAGCACGAAAAACGCTGGCAGGCGGGTGAGCCCTACATCGACGTGAACGCCGAGGCCGCACGCCTGTGGCTGCAGGCCGCGAACGCGCCCACGCTGATTCACGGCCACACCCACCAGGCGGCCGTCCACGCACTCGGCCCAGGGCTGGAGCGCGTGGTGCTCAGCGACTGGGACGCAGCCGCGCAAGCGCCGCGTGCCGAAGTCCTGCGCCTGAGCCCGGCGGGCCTGCAGCGCATCACGCTGGCCTGACCTTCCGCCATGCTGAAATCCTTGCAGCGGCTTTTCAAAGGCGAGGCGACCGAACGCGCCATTCCCGACGCCCTGTGGCAGGCCACGCTGGCGCTCTACCCGTTTCTGGCGCAGCTTCCCATCGGGCAGCAAAGCCGCCTGCGCCTGCTGAGCAGCCGCTTTCTGGCCCAAAAAGAGTTCCACGGCGCGCAGGGCATGGTCATCACCGATGGCATCGCCGTGGCGATTGCCGCGCAGGCCTGTTTGCCGGTGCTGCAGTTGGGCCTGGCCTGGTACGACGACTTTGTCGGCATCGTGGTGCATCCGGGCCAGATGCTGGCGCGCCGCGAACGCACCGACGAGATCGGTGTGGTGCACCGCTACAGCGAGGTGTTGGCCGGCGAAGCGATGGAGGGCGGCCCGGTGACCCTGAGCTGGCAGGACGTGGCCAACGCCGGGCAATCAGCCGGCCAGGGTTACAACGTGGTGATTCACGAGTTCGTCCACAAAATCGACATGCGCGACGGCTCCGCCGACGGCTGCCCACCCCAGCCTTCGCGCGCCGCGCGCATGGCCTGGCATGACACGATGCAAACCGCTTACGACGTTTTTCGCGAGAAGGTCGCCATCGCCGAACGCTTCGGCGGCGAGCCGACCTGGCTGGACCCCTACGGCGCCACCGCCCCGGCAGAGTTCTTCGCGGTGGCCTCCGAGGCCTACTTCGTGAACCGGCCGCGTTTTACCGAAGACTTTGCAGCCCTGACGCCGCTGTTCGACCGTTTTTTCAAGACAAATCAGCCTCCAGCCCCCGAATAACGGGAGCATTCAGCTATTAAATTCATAGCAAAATGAATTTCCGGCGGCACGGGCCGGATTATTTTTGACCGGTTTTAACCCCATCCGGGCACCGGCCTCGTTTCAGTGGACTCCACCCCTTTTTATGGAGCCCTCATGACCCCCCGACTTCTTGCCCTCGCCTTTCTTGTGGCCACCTCCACCCTGGCGCTGCCGGCGCTGGCCGTCGGCCGGCTCGCTGACGTCACGGTCACCGACCGCGACTCCGGCGCCACCCTGGCACTGCATTACCACCGCGGCGAGTACTGGGTCGCCGGCCGGCCTGGCGCGCGTTATGCCATCACGGTGCGCAACCGGCTCGGCGAACGTGTGCTTGCCGTGCCGGCGGTGGATGGCGTGAATGTGCTGAGCGGCGAAACTGCCGCCTGGGACCAGACCGGGTATGTGCTCTCGCCCTGGCAGCCCTACCAGATCACCGGCTGGCGAAAAAGCAGCAGCGAAATCGCCGCCTTCGAATTCTCCACCGCAGGTGACTCGTATGCCGGCCGCACCGGCCGGCCCGACCATGTGGGCGTGATTGGTGTTGCGCTGTTCCGCGAGAAGCTGCCGGAACCGGTGGCGCTGGCGCCCGCCGAGTCCGCGAGGGACGCGCGGGAGCGGCACGGTGAATCCCGATCCTTGCAGCGCAGCGCCCCGGCGCCGGCGCCTGCATCACCCGCCGCCGGGCTGCAGGAACGCGGCAGCGCCGAGGCTCCAGCGCTGGCGCAACGTGCACCCTCTTCCTCGGCCGACAGCTTCGCGAAAGCCGCACCCCTGCCTGCCCCCCGGCTGGGCACGGGCCACGGGCAGCGCGAACCCTCGGTGATCTCGCACACCCGCTTCGAACGGCTGCAGGCCAGCCCCAACGAAATCATCCGCATCCGTTACGACAGCCGCGAGAACCTGGTCGCGGCCGGTGTGATCCGTGAGCCGGTGGTGTATCCGCGCCTGCCGGCGCCCAACCCCTTTCCGCAATCCGGCAACGCTTCGTACGTCCCGGATCCTCCACAACGTCACTACTGAGCGGCGGGTGTCCGCATAATCGGGCAGATGCCAGGCGCTGCCCCACTGATGGAGAACGAAGCCGACGAGGCCCTGATGCTGCGTTATGCGGCCGGGGACATCGCCGCCTTCGACACCCTGTATCTGCGGCATGAACCCGGTGTCTGGCGCTACCTGCTGCGCAGCGTGCGGGTGCAGGCAGTCGCCGACGACCTGCTGCAGGATGTCTGGTTTGCGGTGGCGCGCAGCGCCGCTGCTTACCAGGTCCAGGCGCGGTTCAAGACCTGGCTGTTCACCGTGGCGCACAACCGGCTGGTCGACCACTTCCGCACGGCCAAAAATCATCTCAGCCTGGATGGTGATTCGGGGGACGACGAGGGCGAAGGCCGGCTGGTCGACACACTCGCAGCCGATTCCGGCTTCGGTCCGGTGCGGCAACTGCAGTCGCGCGAGCAGGCGGCCGCACTGATAGCAGCCATCGAAAAATTGCCGGCGCAGCAGCGCGAAGCTTTTTTATTGCAGGCCGAAGCCGGCATGAGCGTCGAGGAGATCGCCAGCGCCACCGATGTGACTTTCGAGACCGCCAAAAGCCGGCTGCGTTACGCACGCAGCAGCCTCAAACAATGGCTACAGGAGTTTGCATGAACCGGCCCGACGACAACGACGCGCTGATACGGCGCTACCGCGAAGCCGGCGCGCAGGACGAGCGGCGGCCCTCACCCCATGTGCGGGAGGCGGTGCGCGCGCATGCCGAAATGATCCTGGCATCGAAGCGGAACAGCCTTGCGCCGCCGCCCGCACCGGCGGCCAACCAGTCGCGCTGGAAGCTGTCCATGCTGGCCAGCATTGCACTCGCCGGCCTGACCGGCCTGCTGGTGCTGCAGTTCGACCGCGGCACAGAGCACGAGCAGGAAACCGCGCTGGGGCGACCCGCCCCGGCGCCTGTCCCGTCCTCACCTGCCACAGCGCCGCCAGCGCCCGCTGTTGCAGACGCCGCCGGCGCGCGCAGCGAGGCGCCGGCGGCACGGCCCGCGGCGCCCGCTCCCCTGCCCAAGGCTGCGGTTCAGCCGGCTCGGCCTGGGCCCGATGTGGGTATGCCCGCGCCTGCTGCCGCCAGCCCGCCCCGTCCCGCCGATCCGGAGCCGCCGGCTGCGCCGCAAGCGCCCGCGCCAGCACGCGAGCGTGCGGCTGAGGCCGCGCGCGACCAAGCCAGCGAAAAAGCCATGGTCCCGGCCGCGCCTCAGGCCATGGCCCGGTCTGCTGCCGCACCGGCGCTGCGCAGGCCGGCACCTGCGGCGCAGCAGGAGAGCCTGGCCGGTCAGGCGCCACGCAGCGCAGCCGCGCTGGCTGCAGCCTTGCACCAGGCCGCCCGCGCGGGACAGCTTGCCGAAGTCGAAACCCTGCTGCAACAGGGCGCGACTCTCAATGTTCCGGACAGCGCAGGCCGGACCTCGCTGGTGCTGGCGGTGATCCACGGACACAGTGCGCTGGTCCAGCGTCTGCTGGCACTCGGCGCCAACCCAGCGCTGGTGGACCGGGACGGCCTGGATGCCTTGCAGCACGCGCGGCGGCTGGGCCGTGACGACATGGTGCGTTTGATTGAAGCGCGGTCCTGAGGGACCCCATCAACGGCGAACCAGGAACGCAGCAACCAAAAAAGTTACTTCCCCATCAACTGGTTGAGCTTGTCCGCCTCGAAGGTCTCCTGCCGCGCCGCATCGTCCGGCACACAGTCGCGCTGCGCGCGCCCGCTGTCCGACAGTTTCTCGATCGCCTGCCAGAGCAGCGCGATCTGGTGCTCCTGCGAGGAGGCATTGTCGATCAGGCCTTTCATGGCCTGCGACACCGGGTCGTCTTCCAGCGTGATGCCGTAGGCCGAGAACGCGCCCTGCGCCGTGGTCACGTCAGCGCTTTCACCGGTTTTGGACGGGATGATGCGCGCCGGGATACCGACCGCCGTGGCGCCGGCCGGCACCGGCTTGATCACCACGGCGTTGCTGCCGATCTTGGCGCCATCGCCGACCACAAAACCACCCAGCACCTTGGCACCAGCGCTGACCACCACGTTTTTGCCCAGCGTCGGGTGCCGCTTGGTGCCCTTGTAGAGCGACGTGCCGCCCAGAGTCACGCCCTGGTAAATCGTGCAGCCGTCGCCGATTTCGGCGGTCTCGCCCACCACCACACCCATCGCATGGTCGAAAAACACGCGCTCGCCGATGACGGCGCCGGGGTGGATTTCAATGCCGGTCAGCCAGCGCGCGATGTGCGAGATAAAACGCCCCAACCATTTGAGGCCGCTGGTCCAGCAGGCATGCGCCAGCCGGTGCAGCAAGATGGCGTGCAGGCCGGGGTAGCAGGTCAGCACTTCCCAGGCGCTGCGCGCGGCCGGGTCGCGGTCGAGGATGCACTGGATGTCGGAGCGGAGTCGGGAAAACATGGTGCCAAGTCTACTGTTCGGCCAGTTTGTCCGCTGGCGCAGGCTGGATGCCCGCTGCTTCAGCGGCTTTTTGCGTCATGGCCTTGGCGATGCCGCGCAAAATGTGTATCTCTTCAGGGCTCAGCCCGGCGCGATTGAAAAGCTGGTTCAGGCGCGGCATCAGTTTTTTCGGGGACGCCGGGTCCAGAAAGCCAATATCGGCCAGCGCCTGCTCCCAGTGCCCCAACATGCCAGCCACCGCAGCGGCGTCGGCGAGTTGCGGCTCGCGCGTGGCCGCCTGCACCGCAAACCCACCCAGTGCCTCGCGCCAGTCATAGGCAATCAGTTGCACCGCCGCTGCGAGGTTCAGCGAGCCGAAGTGGGGGTCGGTCGGGATACTCAGCGCCACATGGCAGCGGTACACGTCCTCGTTTTGCATGCCAAAACGCTCGGAACCGAACAAAAACGCCACCCCCTCGGGTTCTGAAGCCAAATCGGCCTCCAGCCCATGGCCAGCATGCGCAAGCAGCTCTTTTTTTGATAGCAAATCGGCAGTACCCAACAGCGCTGCAAAGTGCTCGCGCGGCGCGCGGGTGGGCGGGCCGAAGTCGCGCGGCGTCATGGCGGTGGCGCACAAATGGGTCATGCCGACCAGTGCCTCGTCCAGGGTGGCCACGATGCGAGCGTTGTTCAGCACGTCGAGCGCCCCGCTGGCGCGCTGTATGGTTTCCTCGCGCCTGAGCACATTGGCCCAGCGCGGCGCCACCAGCACCAGATCGCCAAAACCCATGACTTTCATGGCGCGCGCGGTCGCACCGACGTTGCCGGCGTGGCTGGTGTTGATCAGGAC
>JAZKIE010000229.1:0-4323 GCA_040385025.1 Pseudomonadota bacterium
AGGTCCTGTCGTAGGGCGAGCGGACTGTGGCCTCAGACCGCCGCTCAGTACCTGCACCGGCCACAAAATCGACTCGCGGCAGCAGGGCGCCCGCACCGACATCGCGCTCATAGTCAGCCGCCTTGAGCGTGTGCCAGCGTGCCAGCACTTCCGGGTTGTTCAAAACGGCTTTTTGCGCCGCCTCCTTGAGCGTCAGCGGTTTTGCATCCTGCGCGCGCGCAAGCTCAGGCAAGCCCAGCGTCAAGGCACCAGCCGCCATGCCAGCCCACAGGAAAACCGCCACGCCCTTGAGCCGCCCCTTGAAGCGGTTGTTGCCAGGATGGGACACGGGCAGGGTGGAGGTCACCGGCATCTCTGGTTGAAAGATCAGCTGCACTCTGCTCATGCAGGCAACCGCTTCGCCGTTACACTGGCGAAAAAAGAAGATCCAGCCCGACCAGGAGTCACCGCAATTCGCAGCATAAGGCGATTAACTGGCTTTTCTTGCATTGCTTGCTCTCACTCATTCCTGCGGTAAGCAACCACTTCGAATGAAGTCATTGCCTTGTTAAGCTCAGCATATCGATGATCAAAAATCATTCGAAATCAGTTTAACAAAACACGGTTAGTTACTGTTTTATATAGATATTTTCATACTAACGCAGGCTTTCTGGAAGCGCAATTAATATCCATGTGAATTTAGCTATTGGGGCAAAAACGACACACTCCAAGCATCTCCACAGAGCAGTACTGCTGGTATTGATGCTCATCATCGGGTCACTCAAGGTCGCTGCCCTTGACTTTGACCGGATGCAAAACGTCCTTGCCCAGCGCTTTGGTGCGCCTGCGGCGGGGTCGTTCGTCGATTGGCAAACGCTGTTAAAGCAAGGTGCAGACCAGCCAGCGCCAGCAAAAGTCAAGCTCGTCAATGACTTTTTCAACCGCCGCATCAGGTTTGATGAGGACATGACGGTCTGGGCCAAAAGCGACTACTGGGCGACCCCGATGGAAACCTTGGGTCGCGGGGCGGGCGACTGCGAGGACTTTGCCATCGTCAAGTATTTCACCCTTTTGCTGCTGGGCATTCCAGACGAAAAATTGCGGCTGGTCTATGTGCAGGCGCGGATTGGCGGTATCAACAGCAGCATTTCCCAGGCGCACATGGTTCTGGCCTTTTATCCCGTCCCGGATGCCGAACCCCTGATTCTCGACAACCTGATCAACGACCTTCGGCCTGCTTCGCGCCGTCCGGATCTCTTGCCTGTTTTCAGCTTCAACAGCCAGGGACTCTGGCAGGGAGCATCAGGCGCGCGGGGCGCAGGAGGGCCGGGCACCCTGTCGCGCTGGCAGGAACTGCTTAGACGGGCTCGCGCAGAAGGTTTTGACTGAACTCATCCAGAAAACGCTATAACGAACTGTTCCGAGGGGAATTTTCCATGTCGATGTACCGCCAAATGTGGCTTGCAATCATTCTCAGCACCTTGCTGGCGCTGATGGGTGGCTTGCTGGCTTCCACACTCAATGCGCGAAGTTATCTGTCAGAGCAGCTCAATGCCAAAAACACAGACAATGCAACCGCTTTGGCGCTGGCGCTGAGCCAACAAAATGCCGATGCGGTCATGATCGAGTTGACGGTTGCAGCCTTGTTCGACAGCGGCCACTATGAACTGATACGTGTGGTTGACCCTCTGGGTAAAACCATCGTGGAAAAAATTGCGTCTGGCCGGGCGCAATCCGTGCCCGACTGGTTCACACAGCTTTTGCCGCTGTATGCCAGCCCGGGCCAGGCCCGCATCAGCAGCGGCTGGACCCAGTTGGGCACCCTGACCCTGATCAGCAACAGCCGTTTTGCTTACGAGGCCTTGTGGAAAAGTGTTCTGCAGCTGGTGGCGGCACTGGCCATCGCCGGGCTGGTAGGCGGGGTGCTGGCGGCCACTATTCTCGGCCGCTTGCGTGAACCCCTGCAGCGTGTGATCAATCAGGCCAATGCCATCAGTGAACGCCGGTTTGTGCTGATAGACGTGCCCAATGTGCCAGAGCTCCGGCAGCTGGCCATGGCGATGAATGACACCGTCACGCGCCTCAAGAACATGTTTGCAGAAGAAGCCCAGCGCCTGGAAGTCCTGCGTCTGGCTGCCAACTACGACCCGCTGACCGGCCTGGCCAACCGCACCTTCTTTTTTATTCAACTGCTGGACTCGCTCGACAACGACGATGCGGAGGGCGGCACGCTGCTTCTCATGCGTATTGCCGATTTTTCCAGGCTCAGCAAACGCATGGGCCCGTCCGCTCTGGATGACCTGCTGAAGAAAACCGGGACAATCCTCCGGCAATCTGCTCTGCAAAACCATGCGGTGGCGGCGCGCATTGGGGATGGCGATTTTGCGCTGCTCATGCCAACCCCGAGCGACGCGAACCAGGTTGCCAGCCAATTGCTGGCGTCGCTGGCAGACGCAGGTTCGCCCCAGACGGCAGGTAAGCCGGTAGCCTACATCGGCATGAGCAAACTGACGCGCGGACAAGACATGCCAAGCCTGATGGCGCAAGCCTCTTCTGCCTTGATTGCCGCAGAAGCACGAGGCAGCAACACGATTCAGGAAGCCAGCGCTGTGCTTGCGGTCAAGGCGGGCGAGGAAGCCGCACCACTGATCAAGCTCGCGCTGGAGCAAAACCGCACCCGACTGCGCTCTCTGCCTGTGACGGACATGACAGGAAAGCTGCTGCATCGCGAATGCACGATGGAGTTGATGCTGGGCAGCGCACCCGACTGGAAGCCCGCCCGGCATGTCATGCAGGCCGCCGAGGCCGCTCAACTCGCGCCAGCGATGGACCTGCAGGCCCTCAGACTGGCACAAGAAAACCTGGCGAGCGAACCCCACCTGCCTGGTCTGTCCATCCGGCTTTCAGCGACCTCCATCAGCGCTGAACAGTACTATGTCAAACTGCTGGATCAGATCCGCAAAAGCCCAGCCCTGGCCGGTCGCCTCTGGCTGGAAGTCGCTGAATCAGCAGCTGTCAAACACATCGACAGCTTTCGGGCCTTTGTCGCCCAATTGCGCCAGACGGGCAGCCATGCGGGGATGAAACATTTCGGTCGGCACTTCAATCAGGCCGATGCCGTGCACGACCTCGGGCTGGATTTTCTGAAGGTCGACTCCAGCCTGGTCAGAGGGCTGCAATACAGCGCAGACAACCAGATATTCCTGCAGGGCCTGGCCCTTGCTGCGCACAAAATGGGGATGCAGGTTTATGCCGAAGGCGTGATCGACCGCGCCGAGATTGTGGCACTGCAAGCAGCCGACTTCGACGGAACTGCTGGTCCGGAGGGGCGGGAAACCGATTGATTGGGGTCGGCGCAGCAACACCCATTCGTGAGCGGGCGAAGGCACAGCCCGGGTCTTGAGACAGAAACGGGATGCAGGCTATTTTGCTATAAAAATAATAGCTGTTGGCGCAGGCAGGACAAGGGCTGGCAGCCAAAAATTCGCCCCCATCGCTTGTCGGTTCGTGGACAGGCACCCGCGATGGCCAAAGCCTGCAGATGCCCCCCCGCCCGAATTCTCAATCCGTATTGAGCTTGCCTCTGGTCAGCAAGTCCTGAATCACCTGCTGGTCGGTCGTCAGTGTATTGCCGTACATCAGGTCGACGTTGGTCAGAACAATCTTCTGATCGGCTGCGCCCAGCACGGTTGCTGACGGCGCGCCCACCGCATGCGGATCCGTGGCAAACCCGCCGGTCGTGCTGATGTGGATGATCGTGTCCGCTCCCGATTTTTCGAAGTGCAGGAAGTTCGCCAGATTATCCTGACCTAACAAGGAGCCGGCTGTATCACCCACCAGCAGGTCACGCAAGTCCAGAACGTCGCCGCCGGCGGCGCGTGTTGCCACGTCGAAGTCGGTAATCGTGTCGGTAACCGGTGCACCGGCAGTTCCGCCGTCGTTAAGCTCCCAGGCAAAAATATCGGCCCCGGCCCCACCGGTTAAATTGTCAGCGCCTTGGCCACCCACAATCAGGTCGCGGCCGGTTCCTCCGCTGATGACATCATTGCCAGCGCCACCATCAAGCCGGTCGTCGCCCGCCAAACCGGTCAAGGTATCAATGCCGTCGTTGCCAAATGCAAAGTCCGAGTTGGCCGTCAGCGTGGGCGTGTTATTGCCGGCAGTTCCTTCGTAAGCGTTGCTGATACTCACCAAGTTCAAGAGCTGGTCAACCTGGTGAATACCTTTGGTCGCGTTGATATCAATCAAGGCCGACTGGGCAGCAGTCACACCGGTCACCGTCAGCGGGTTGTCGAAGTTCCATGTCGAAATATCGACCGATTGTGTGACGCCGGTGGTAATGGT
>JAZKIE010000230.1:0-1583 GCA_040385025.1 Pseudomonadota bacterium
AGCAGCGGCGTCTTGAGCTTGAGCGCGCGGTCCAGCTCGGCGCGGTCGTGCACCTCCACCAGCACCGCCATGTCCAGCGACAGGGCCAGCGCCTCCAGCGACTTCATCTGCGCGTCGTCCAGGCAGGCGGCGATCAGCAGGATGCAGTCGGCCCCCATGACCCGCGACTCGTAGACCTGATACGGGTCGACGATGAAGTCCTTGCGCAACACCGGCAGGTCGCAGGAGGCTCTGGCCTGCTTCAGGTAGTCAATGCTGCCTTGGAAAAAATCCTTGTCAGTGAGCACCGACAAACACGCGGCACCATACTCAGCATAACTTTGGGCAATGTCGGCGGGAATAAAGTCGGCCCGCAACACGCCCTTGGACGGACTGGCTTTCTTGACCTCGGCGATCACGGCGGGTTGGCCGGCGGCGACTTTGGCACGCAGGGCGCCGGCAAAATCCCGCGTGAGCACGCGCGATTCGGCGTCGAAACGCACCGCGTCCAGCGGTTTGCGGCGCATCGCCGCGGCCACTTCCTGGCGCTTGACGGCAACAATTTTGTTCAGGATGTCGGACATGGTTCAGGCGGCCAGGGCTTTGGAGGTGGAAACAAGCTGCTCCAGCTTGCCTTGGGCGGCGCCAGAAGCGATGGCCTCTCGGGCCAGCGTGATGCCGGCCTTCATGCTGTCAGCGACGTTGGCCGCGTACAGCGCGGCGCCGGCGTTGAGAATGACGATGTCACGCGCCGCACCCGGCTCGTTGGCGAGCACGCCCTTGAGCATGGCCATGGACTGCTCCGGCGTCTCCACCCGCAAGGTGCGGTTGCTGGCCATGGCCAGGCCGAAGTCCTCGGGGTGGATCTCGTACTCGGTGATTTCGCCGTTTTTGAGTTCACCCACCACGGTGGCCGCGCCCAGTGACACCTCGTCCATGCCGTCCTTGCCGTAGACCACCAGCGCATGTTCGGCGCCCAGGCGCTGCAGGGCGCGCACCTGGATGCCGACCAGGTCGGAGTGGAACACGCCCATCAGGATGTTGGGTGCCCCGGCCGGGTTGGTCAGCGGGCCGAGGATGTTGAAGATGGTGCGCACACCGAGTTCCTTGCGGACAGGCGCGACGTTTTTCATGGCGGGATGGTGATTCGGCGCAAACATGAAACCGACGCCAACTTCTTCGATGCATTTCGCAATCGCTTCCGGCGGCAGGTTGATGTTGATGCCCAGCGCTTCGAGCACGTCGGCGCTGCCGGACTTGCTGCTGACGCTGCGCCCGCCGTGTTTGCTGACCTTGGCGCCGGCGGCAGCGGCGACAAACATGGAGCAGGTCGAGATGTTGAAGGTGTGCGAGCCATCGCCGCCGGTGCCGACGATGTCGACCAGGTGCGTCTTGTCCGCCACATGGACCTTGGTCGAAAACTCGCGCATCACCTGGGCCGCAGCGGTGATCTCGCCAATGGTTTCCTTCTTGACGCGCAGGCCGGTGATCAGCGCCGCCATCATCACCGGCGACAGCTCGCCGCTCATGATCAGGCGCACGATCTTGAGCATCTCGTCGTGGAAGATTTCGCGGTGTTCGATGGTGCGCTGCAGCGCTTCCTG
>JAZKIE010000231.1:0-2051 GCA_040385025.1 Pseudomonadota bacterium
GAGGTGGAGTTGCCATGGAATTCATTCTAGCGAGCGAAATTGCCCGTTGCGATGCCTGGGGCAATGTTGCACGCTATCTGGAACATAAAAATGCGTCTTTTGCGTCATGGCTGTGTTGCAAATCCGCGCGATACCCGAGGTATCGCTTTGGTTTGCGCCTTGCCCTGACCCAAAATCCATCCTTTTTATTTGTTCCATCCAGCATGCAACATTGCCCCAAGGAAATTGGTGGCGGGAACGCGACATTCAAGGCGTCGCGATTGACTTTTGTCCGGTCCATGAAAAAACCGCTCCGGCCTGCGCCAGGAGCGGTCTTGCTGTGCTGCCTGATTGCCGATCACCCGGCCGGGGCAGGCCGGCATCTTTACATGTGCTCTATCATCACCTCGCCAAAGCCGGAGCAACTGACCTGGGTCGCGCCGTCCATCAGGCGGGCGAAGTCATAGGTGACTTTCTTGGACATGATGGACTTTTCC
Source organism: Pseudomonadota bacterium (assembly GCA_040385025.1). Classification (GTDB taxonomy): domain Bacteria; phylum Pseudomonadota; class Gammaproteobacteria; order Burkholderiales; family Burkholderiaceae_C; genus Polaromonas. The sequence continues at coordinate 477 of JAZKIE010000231.1, forward strand.
ATGGAACTGATGATCAGGTCCGCGGCCTCGGTCCAGCCCATGTGCCGCAGCATCATTTCAGCAGACAGGATTTCCGAACCGGGGTTCACATAATCCTTGCCGGCGTACTTGGGCGCCGTCCCGTGGGTGGCTTCAAACATGGCGATGGTGTCGCTGAGGTTGGCGCCAGGGGCAATGCCGATGCCGCCCACTTGGGCAGCCAGCGCGTCGGACACGTAGTCGCCGTTGAGGTTCAAGGTCGCAATCACCGAGTATTCGGCCGGACGCAGCAGGATCTGCTGCAGGAAGGCGTCGGCAATGCTGTCCTTGACGACGATGTCCTTGCCGGTTTTGGGATTCTTGAACTTCATCCAGGGACCGCCGTCGACTTCCACCGCGCCGAACTCCTTTTTCGCCAGGGCATAGGCCCAGTCGCGGAAACCGCCTTCGGTGAACTTCATGATGTTGCCCTTGTGCACGATGGTCACGCTGGGCTTGTCATTGTCGATGGCGTACTGCAGAGCCTTGCGCACCAGACGCTCGGTACCTTCGCTGGACACCGGCTTGATGCCGATGCCGGAGGTGTTGGGGAAACGGATTTTCCTGACGCCCATCTCGTCCTGCAGGAACTTGATGAGTTTTTTGGCTTTGTCAGATCCGGCCTCGAACTCGATACCGGCGTAGATGTCTTCCGAATTCTCGCGAAAGATCACCATGTTGGTCTTGTGCGGCTCTTTCACCGGCGATGGCACACCGGCGAAGTATTGAATGGGACGCAGGCAGACGTAGAGGTCCAGCTCCTGGCGCAAGGCCACATTGAGCGAGCGGATGCCGCCACCGACCGGCGTGGTCAGCGGGCCCTTGATGGACACCACATAGTCCTTGACCGCCGCGAGGGTCTCTTCAGGCAACCAGATGTCGGGGCCATAGACCCGGGTCGCCTTTTCGCCGGCATAGACCTCCATCCAGTGGATTTTTTTCTTGCCGCCATAGGCCTTGGCCACAGCCGCATCCACCACCTTGAGCATGACTGGCGTGATGTCGGCGCCTGTGCCGTCGCCTTCAATGAAGGGAATCACCGGTTCGTCCGGAACATTCAGCGAGTTATCGGCATTGACGCTGATTTTTTGCCCTTGGGCAGGCACCTTGATGTGCTCGTACATGGACGACAGTCTCCGGTATGTGCTGAATCAGCAATGAAAGCGGCTGGGCGCTTAGGTGGTAACCCGTAAATTCTAGCCGTAAACAATGGCTCGCCTGTTTTTCGGAAGCGGCTTGTCAACCGTATGCAAACGGCCGCCGTTACGGTGAGGCCCCGGCAATTTCCGGGGACCATTACAAACGTATATCAAGAGGAACTCCCATGAACAAAGTTATCGCTGCCCTGATCGCCGGTCTGTTTGCCGCTGGTGCTTTTGCACAAGCTACCGCACCCGCCACTCCTGCCGTCCCCGCAGTGCCTGCGGTGACAGCAACCCCGGCTGTCAAGGCCGAAGTCAAGGTTGATGCCAAGGCTGACAAAGCCGCCGCTGCAAAGGCTGCCAAAGCCGAAAAAGCCGCGAAAGCCAAGGCCATGAAAGAGGAAAAAGCCGCCAA
>JAZKIE010000231.1:2151-3524 GCA_040385025.1 Pseudomonadota bacterium
GAAAAAGCCGCCAAAGCCAAAGCCGCCAAGGAAGCCAAGGCCGCCAAAGCTGCTGCAGCCAAGGAAGCCAAAGCCGCCAACAAGGTCGCTGCTCCGGCCGCTGCCAAGGTTGAAGTCAAAGCCGAAGCCAAGAAGTAATTCTTCCGCCGCAAGCTGAAATGCCCGCGTTGCGGGCATTTTTCATGGCGCTCGTTTATGCTGACTGCCTGAGCAACCTCTGGTGATTTCATGCCCCACACTTCTTTCGCTGCCGATCGCCTTCGCCGCATGAGCTGTGCCGCTTTCCTGGCCGCATGCGCGTTTACCGCGGCAGCCCAGGACGCCCCACAGATGAAGCTGCAGCGCAGCACACTGTCCGTCGGCATGCACCAGATTGATGCGCAGCTCGCACTAACGCCAGAGCAGCGACAAATCGGCCTGATGTTTCGCAAGGACATGCCGCAAGCCGAAGGCATGCTGTTTGTGTTTGAAGAAGCTGCCAAGCAGTGCTTCTGGATGAAAAACACCCCGCTGCCGCTGACCGCCGCTTTTATGGCCGACGATGGAACCATCGTGAACCTGGCCGACATGAAGCCGCAGACGACGGACTCGCACTGCTCGGAAAAACCGGTGCGTTATGTGCTGGAGATGAACGTCGGCTGGTTTGCCAAAAAAGGCATCAAGGCCGGCAGCCGCCTGCGCGGCGCGGTATTTGAGGGCCGCAAGTAATTCTCCAGGGACACGGTCCAGCAAAGAAAAAAAGGCGGTCCGCATGAATGCGGACCGCCTTTTCCTTATTCGAAGCTGCCAGCGCCTGCCCCGCAGGTCGCCTCACCCCGCGCCGTTCAAGCCGTGAAGGCCGCCAGTGCCGCGTTCAATGTCTTGCTCGGACGCATGACGATGTCCAGCTTGGCCAGGTCGGGCTGGTAATAACCGCCAATGTCCACCGCCTTGCCCTGCACGGCCTGGAGTTCGGCGACGATGGCCTGCTCGTTGGTCGTCAGTGCCTTGGCCAGCGGCGCGAAGCGGGCAGCCAGGGCTGCATCCTGGGTCTGTGCGGCCAATTCCTGTGCCCAGTACATCGCCAGGTAAAACTGGCTGCCGCGGTTGTCCAGTTGGCCGGTCTTCGGCGACGGATTTTTGTTGTTGTCGAGAAGTTTGCCCGTGGCAGCATCCAGCGTCTTGGCCAGGATCTTCGCCTGGGTATTGCCGGTCTTGAGCCCCAGGTCTTCCAGCGACACAGCCAGGGCCAGGAATTCACCCAGCGAATCCCAGCGCAGGTGGTTTTCCTCAACCAGTTGCTGAACGTGTTTGGGTGCGGAGCCACCGGCGCCGGTTTCATACATGCCGCCGCCGGCCATCAAGGGCACGATGGACAACATCTTGGCGCTGGT
>JAZKIE010000232.1:0-1620 GCA_040385025.1 Pseudomonadota bacterium
ACAAGGTAGCGCTACCAAATGCGTATGGTAGCGCTACCTAAATCCATGTCAAGTCGGAAAACCCTGCGCCTGGAGGGTGTTTGGCGGTGAATGGGCCGCTCGCGCCTTGGGGCGTTTTCAGGCGCTGTCGCGGTCCACGATGGAAAAGCCCACGTCCACCACCTTGTGCTCAACCTCCCGGCCCTCGGCGCGGTCGACGATGAACTGCGCCGCCTGCCGGCCTATGGCCATGCCGTCGATGCGCACTGTTGTCAGCGCCGGATGCAGGTCGGCGGCAAATTCGAGGTCGCCGAAACCCACCACCGCCAGTTGGCCGGGCACGGAAACACCGCGCACCTGGGCCTCGGTCATGACGCCCAGGGCCAGCAGGTCGGAGCTGCAGAATACCGCATCAATATCCGGCGAAGTTTGCAGCAACTCCGCGAGTGCAGCCCGTCCGCTCTTGAGGGTGGTCGGTGCCGGCACGCTGACCACCGGCACCGCCGGCAGGCCGGCCGCCTGCGCTGCGGCATGAAAAGCCTGCTGGCGGCGCCGGGAGCGCTCGTCGTCGCCGGCGATCATGGCGAGCCGGCGCCGGCCTTTGGCGTAGAGGAAGTCCACCACGGAACGGCCCACATCGACATGCGAAAACCCGACCAGCATGTCGATCGGCGTGGGCGTCAGGTCCCAGGTTTCGACCACCGGGATGCCGGACGCCAGCAGGCGCTGACGGCCCAGCGGCGAATGCATGATGCCGGTCAGCACAATGCCGTCGGGCCGGCGGCTGATCAGCGCGTCCAGCAAATCGTCCTCCCGCGAATCGGCATACCCGCTCTGGCCCAGTATCAGCTGGTAACCCTGGGCCACCAGGGCCTCGTTGAGGGCCCGGACGGTGCCCAGAAACACCGGCCCCGAAATCGTCGGCACCAGTGCCGCCACCAGCCGGCTGCGCGCCGATGCCAGGCCGCCGGCCACCCGGTTCGGCACATAACCGGTGCTGGCCACCGCCTCGGTCACGCGCCGTACCAGTTCGGCCGAGACCTGGCCGGGCGTGTTGAGTGCACGCGAGGCCGTGATGGGGGCGACGCCAGCCAGACGCGCCACGTCGTGCAGCGTGACGGCGCCGCTGCCGCGCCGGCTGCGCCGCACAGGAGGGGTGTCGCCGTTCATGGCCAGGTCCCCGCTTGCAGACAGCACGAACCGGTCCGGGCTGCATTTGCTATCAATTCAATAGCTGTTTGCGCACATCCGTCGGGGGCTACAGGCCTAAAAGGCTTGAGACAGGGAGCCATCACAACATCGCGTCGCGCAAACGCGCGAACACCTTCCAGAAGGCCGCTTCCTGGGTGGTCGCGAAGTTGATGCGCATCAGCGTGGTCGGTGTGCGCACCGCATGGAACAGCGCGCCCGGCGCGATCAAATAACCCTCGTCAAGCATGCGCTGCGCCAGCGCGTCGGTGTCCACGCCGGTGTCGACCCAGCCGAACAGCCCGGCCGGTTCAGCCGCAAAGCTGCAGCCGTGCGCCAGCGCCAGCTTGACGCTGCGCGCGCGCGCCGCATCGAGGCGCGTGCGTATGCGTTCGGCATGGCGGCGCAACTGGCCCTGGTCGATGCACCAGGCCAGCGCTTTTTCGAGCAGGG
>JAZKIE010000233.1:0-9265 GCA_040385025.1 Pseudomonadota bacterium
AAAAAAGCCCCGCAGCGAAAGTTGCGGGGCTTTTTTCATGCCGGCAGTGTCTACAAGCCTTCGGGCAGTGGGTCGACGATGCGCAACTCCGAGCCATCAACAAACTTGATGTACCAGAAGTCCTGCGCCAGCGGCAGGTTGGGGCGGATGTGGCTGACATTCCAGGGCGCGATGTAAACCGTGCTGGCGCCGTCGTCTGGCGGGGGTGCGAGGTAGTGGCGCTTGGCCGCCACCAGGCTGCCGATCTCGCTGACCACGGTGCCAATGGACTCGGTCACTGCGTTGACGGTCGAACCCTGGCCCAGCATGTGAATGGTGGTCTGGCCCACCAGGTCGGGCCGCGAGGCTTCGACATACAGCACGGCGGTGGTGTTGATGCGCAAGTCATCAGGAACCGTCGGGTCGGTGGCTTTGTTGAAAGAGATGAAAGGCATCAAATACTCCTGTGGCCGACAAGCTCAGACATTGAGTTCTTTGTGCTCAGTCATGTTTTGCGGCCGCTCGCCGGTGACGGCCGACTTGGCCATCTTGAACAACTGCGTGAGCTTGCTGTCCTTGGCGTTCCAGTACTCCGCATGCGTGATCTTCACTTCCAGCAAAGCCAGGTCGGGGTCGTTGACGCCGCCGGGAAACCAGGCCTTGGCGATGGGGTTGAACAGGCGCTCCCTGGTGGCCTGGTCGCTGGACAGCGTGGCCTTGCCGGCGATGGACACGTAGTTGTCTGCGCCGGTGTCGGCGTAGGCGACGTTGACGTTGTTGTCCTGGACCAGGCGTGACGCCATTTCACTTTTCTTCGAGATAAAAAAGTAAAGCGTCGAATTCTCGTCGATGGACTTGTTTTGCGTGGTCAGCGGATGGCCCTGCAGGCTGCCGTCGCCGTGGCGATGTGTCAGCATGCCGAACTTGATGTCCTTGATGAGGTCCCACAGGGTGTCGTGGTCGTGGCTGGCGGTGGTGGGTTGATGGGTGTCCATGGGGATGCTCCGATGTTGATTGGCAATCTCCCAATCTAGGCCTTGCCGAGCGCTCACTTCATCGGAGACAGGCCCCGCAGCCTGTCAGCGGGGACCGACAAGCTGCTTTCTGGGTCGGCTCTGTTTCTTCCCCGGCTTATTGATCAAACAGGGCTTCAGCCCATATCCAGATTGCGTGAATAGCTATCAAATAGATAGCGAATGGCATCAGCCCTGAGCCGCCAGCGCGCGCAGGGCCTGCGCCGTGAACTCGTCTGCGGGGAAGAAAGTTTCCATCGCCAGCTCCTGCAGGGTCACGTCCACCGGTGTGCCGAAGATGGTGGTGGTGCTGATGAAACTCAGCACACCGCCCGGCGTGCTGAAACGGAAAGGCATGACCACGCCCAGGTGTTCGCCGTCGAGGTGCAGCTCGCCTGCGCCTTCGGTCTGCGGGTAGGCGCGCAACTCTTCCAGCAGCGCCACCAGCACCGGATCGGCGGTGGCGGCGATCTGCTGGCGCAGGCGCTCGAACAGGTGATTGCGCCACTGCCCGAGGTTGGCGATACGCGGCGCCAGGCCCTGCGGGTGCAGGCTCAGGCGCAGCACATTGAGGGGCGCCTGCTGCAGGGCCGCGTCAATGCCGACCAGCAGGTGCGGCACCATGCGGTTCATCGCAACCAGGTTCCAGTGCCGGTCAATCGCCAGTGCGGGGTAAGGCTCATGGCTTTTGAGGATCAGCTCCACCGCCTGCCGGGCCGAGGCCAGTGCCGGGTCGTCCAGCGCCCGCTCGCGGTACAGGGGCGCGTAACCGGCGGCAATCAACAGGGTGTTGCGTTCACGCAGCGGGATGTCCAGGCGCTCGGACAGGCGCAGCACCATCTCGCGGCTGGGCACCGAGCGGCCGGTCTCGACAAAACTCAGGTGGCGGGTCGAGATGTCGGCCTCGCCCGCCAGGTCGAGCTGGCTCAGGCGCCGGTGCTGGCGCCAGTGGCGCAGGTGGTCGCCAAAGGCTTGCGGGGTGGGGCGTGGACTGCGTGTTGGGGGGTGAAGGCTTGCATTCATGGCGCCATCGTAAAGCCTGGCGGCTGCGGCGCCATTACCTCTGGGGTTATCGACTGGCTGCAAGCGGGCGGGAATCATTGCCCCCATGGTCGCATCGACGGATGGCTGAAATGCGGTACCTGGTCAAGCTGCCATCACAACCCAAGGAGTTCTTCATGTCTGCTCTTGCTTCCCTGTCTTCCCTCGCCGCTTCCCCGCATTTTCTGCGCCGTGTGTTGTGGCTGGACGCCGCCACCGGCGTGGCCACCGGTTTGCTGCAGTTGCTGCTGGCGGATCAGCTTGCCGTGCTGCTGGGCCTGCCGGTGGGCCTGCTGGTCGCTTCTGGCTGGGCGATTTTTGGCTATGTCGCGCTGATTGCCTTTATTGCCACGCGCCCCTTCATCCCGCAGGCCCTGGTCTGGCTGCTGATCGCCGCCAACGCCGCCTGGGTGCTGGGTTGCCTGGCGCTGCTGTTCGGTGGCCTGGCCACACCGACCCTGCTGGGCCAGGCCTTTGTCGCCGTGCAGACTGTGGCCGTCGGCGTGCTGATGGAACTGCAGTGGCTAGGCGTGCGCAAGGCGGCAGCGCAATACGCCTGGTGAGCGGCTAAGCGGCGCTCGTGTCGTGCGCCTCGTGGAAGTACTTTCTTGTATGCTGTGCGGTCTGGGGCCCGGCCGGGCTGCCAGGCCGACTCTTCTCTTCCTTAGAAAGCCTTTCCATGACACGCGTTTTCAATTTCAGCGCCGGCCCGGCGACCCTTCCTGAACCGGTGCTGCGGCAGGCCGCCGCCGAAATGCTCGACTGGAACGGTTCCGGCATGTCGGTGATGGAAATGAGCCACCGCGGCAAGGAGTTCATCGCCATTCACGCTGAAGCCGAAGCCGATCTGCGTGAACTGCTGGCGATCCCCGCCAACTACAAGGTGCTGTTCCTGCAGGGCGGCGGACTCGGGCAGAACGCCTTCATCCCGATGAATTTGCTGCGCGGCCATGCCGGCGCGGACTTCGTCAACACCGGCGAGTGGATGAAAAAAACCATCAAGGAAGCCAAAAACTACTGCAAGGTCAATGTGGCTGCCACGTCCGAAGCCAACGGTTTCACCAGCGTGCCGAAGTTCGACACCTGGAAGCTCGACCCCCAGGCCGCCTATGTGCACATCTGCTCGAACGAAACCATAGGCGGCGTCGAGTACCACTGGACGCCCGACACCGGCGCGGTACCGCTGGTGGCCGACATGTCGTCCAACATCCTGTCGCGCCCGGTCGATATCAGCCGTTACGGCCTGATTTACGCCGGCGCGCAAAAGAACATCGGCCCCTCGGGCCTGACCCTGGTGATCGTGCGCGAGGACCTGATTGGCCAGGCCATCCCGCACACGCCTTTTGTGTTCGACTTCAAGCAGCAGGCCGACAACGACTCGATGTACAACACGCCGCCGACCTATGCGATCTACATTGCCGGTCTGGTGTTCAAACACATCAAGTCCCTGGGCGGGCTGAAAGCCATGGAAGCACACAACCGTGCCAAGGCCGCGCTGCTGTATGACTACCTGGATGCCACCTCGTTTTACAGCAACCCGATTGCGCGCGAAGACCGCTCGCTGATGAATGTGCCTTTCAAGCTGAAAGACGAGTCGCTGGACGAGGCCTTCCTGAAAGGTGCGCAGGCGCGCGGCATGTTGCAGCTCAAGGGCCACCGTTCGGTAGGCGGCATGCGCGCCTCGATCTACAACGCGATGCCCGTAGCAGGCGTGCAGGCGCTGGTGGCCTACATGAAGGAGTTTGAGGCCGACCGTGGCTAGGCCGCCGGGCGCGCGTTTGAATATTCTGGTGCTCAACCAGATATCGGCCAATGGCCTGAAACGCCTGCCCGCAGAGCGTTACACCACCGGCAAGGACATCGCCGCGCCCGACGCCGTACTGGTGCGCTCGGCCGACATGCACGCGCTAGCCATTGCGGCCAGCGTGCAGGCGATTGCGCGCGCCGGCGCCGGCACCAACAACATCCCGGTGGCAGCCATGAGTGTGCGCGGCGTGCCGGTGTTCAACGCGCCGGGCGCCAATGCCAATGCGGTCAAGGAACTGGTGCTGACCGGCATGCTGCTGGCCGCGCGCAACATCGCGCCGGCGCTGCGTTTTGTAGGCGCGCTTGATCCCGCCATGGCCGACATGGACAAGGCGGTCGAAGAGGGCAAGAAAAACTTCGCCGGTTTCGAGCTGGCCGGCCACACCCTGGGCATTGTGGGGCTGGGCAAGGTCGGTTGCCTGGTGGCCGACGCTGCCATCAAGCTGGGCATGCATGTGCTGGGCTACGACCCCGACATCACGGTGGATGCCGCCTGGAGCCTGCCGGCCCAGGTCAAAAAAGCCGCCAGTGTGGCCGAGGTGCTGAAAAACTCGGACTTCGTGACCCTGCATGTGCCGCTGGTGGCGGCCACCCGTGACCTGGTCAACACAGAAAACCTCAAGCTGATGCGGTCCGGCGCGGTGTTGCTGAATTTCTCGCGCGAAGGCGTGGTCAACGAAGGCGCGATGCTGGCCGCACTGGATGCGCAGCAACTGCGCGCCTATGTCTGCGACTTTCCCTCGGCGGCGCTGAACCACCACGCGGGCGTGATCGCGCTGCCGCACCTGGGCGCCTCCACGCGCGAGGCCGAAGAAAACTGCGCCATCATGGTGGTCGACCAGATGCGCGACTACCTGGAGCACGGCAATGTGGTCAACGCGGTCAACTTTCCCGCCGTGAGCATGGCGCGCGAATCGGCTTACCGCGTGGCGATTGCCAACGCCAATGTGCCCAATATGCTGGGGCAAATTTCCACTGCCATGGCGCAGGCCGGCCTGAACATCCACAACATGGTCAACAAGTCGCGCGGCGACATGGCCTACACCCTGGTCGATGTCGAAAGCCCGGTCAGCGAGGCCGTGCTGGCGCACTTGCGGGCGATTGACGGCGTGCTGGCCGTGCGTTACCTGCCGGATTCCGGCGCCTGACCCACCGTTCGCCGGAGCGAAGTTCCTGAGGTGCGCGCAGGGCGTTTGGCGGCGCCTCCTGTGGCTGCCTTCCTGCGGCAGTACGATAGCTATAGTGTCAAAACCAATAACAAGGAATTCACCATGGCTCACGCATTCGCCAGCACCCTGAAAACCTTCAAGACCGCTTCCGGCAAGACCGGCAAGTTCCACTCCCTGCCGGCCCTCGCCAAGCAGTTCCCCAAAATTTCCCGCCTGCCGGTGTCCATGCGCATCGTGCTCGAATCGGTGCTGCGCAACTGCGACGGCAAAAAAGTCAGTGCCGAACATGTGCGGCAACTGGCCAACTGGTTCCCCAATGCCGACCGCACCGAGGAAATCCCGTTTGTGGTGTCCCGCGTGGTGCTGCAGGATTTCACCGGCGTGCCGCTGCTGGCCGACCTGGCCGCCATGCGTGCGGTCGCCATCAAGCTCGGCAAGAACCCCAAGCGCATTGAGCCGCTGGTGCCGGTGGACCTGGTGGTGGACCACTCCATCATGGTGGACCACTACGGCAAGAAAAATTCGCTGGACCTGAACATGAAGCTGGAGTTCCAGCGCAACAACGAGCGCTACCAGTTCATGAAATGGGGCATGCAGGCCTTTGATACCTTTGGTGTTGTGCCACCAGGTTTTGGCATCGTGCATCAGGTCAACCTGGAGTATCTGGCCCGTGGCGTGCACAAGGGCAGCGATGGCGTGTATTACCCCGACACCCTGGTCGGCACCGACAGCCACACCACCATGATCAACGGCATCGGTGTTGTTGGCTGGGGCGTGGGTGGCATCGAGGCCGAGGCCGCCATGCTGGGCCAGCCGGTTTACATGCTGACACCCGACGTGGTGGGCTTTGAGTTGACCGGCCGGCTGCGCGAAGGTGTGACGGCGACCGACCTGGTGCTGCGCGTGACCGAAGCGCTGCGGCGCGAGAAAGTGGTCGGCAAGTTTGTTGAGTTCTTCGGTGAGGGCACCCGTACGCTGGCCTTGCCGGACCGCGCGACGATTGCCAACATGGCGCCCGAATACGGCGCGACCATGGGGTTTTTCCCGGTGGATGAGAAGACCATTGACTACTTCACCGGTACTGGCCGCACCAAAGCCGAGATTGAAGCCTTTGAGGCCTACTTCCGCGCGCAAGGCCTGTTTGGTGTGCCGCTGCCCGGCGAGATTGATTTTTCGCAGGTCGTCAAGCTGGACCTGGGTGATGTGACGCCCAGCCTGGCCGGCCCCAAGCGGCCGCAGGACCGCATCGAGCTGGGCCAGGTCGCCAGTCAATTCGCCTCGCTGTTCAGCAAGCCGATTGCCGACAACGGCTTCAACCAGCCCGCCAGTGTGCTGGGCACCCGGCATTTGCTGCGCCATACCGACGACCGCGGCACAGATGCGCTGCCGGCCGCCATGCCGACACCACCGGGCGCGCCGCGCATGGTGGTGGAGATGGAGGGCAGCCGCCCGACCATGGCTTCGGCAGTGGCTGCACATGCGGAGCATGCGACGCCAGTGTCCAGAACCGCGGGAGTCAGCATAGGCAACGGCGATGTGCTGATTGCAGCCATCACCAGTTGCACCAACACCTCCAACCCCAGTGTCTTGCTGGCGGCTGGCCTGCTGGCGAAAAAAGCGGTGGAAGCTGGCCTGAAAGTGCAGCCACACATCAAGACCTCGCTCGCGCCGGGTTCGCGCATCGTGACCGAGTACCTGACCAACACCGGCCTGCTGCCTTACCTGGAAAAACTGGGTTTTGCGGTGGCGGGTTACGGCTGCACCACCTGCATCGGCAATGCGGGCGACCTGACGCCGGAGATCAACGAAGCCATCAACCAGAGTGACCTGGTGTGCGCTGCGGTGCTGTCGGGCAATCGCAACTTCGAGGCGCGCATTCACCCGAATCTGAAAGCCAACTTTCTGGCCAGCCCGCCGCTGGTGGTGGCCTATGCGATTGCCGGCACGGTGATGCGCGACCTGATGACCGAGCCTGTGGGCAAAGGCAAGGGCGGCAAGGATGTTTACCTCGGCGACATCTGGCCGACCAGTGACGAGATCTACAAACTCATGAAGTTCGCGATGAATGGCAAGGCCTTCCGCGCCAACTATGCCAAGGTCAAGAGCGAGCCCGGCAAGCTGTGGGAAAACATCAAAGGCGTGACCGGCACAGCCTACACCTGGCCCAAGAGCACCTACATTGCCGAGCCGCCATTCTTTGATGGGTTTGCGATGGACCCTGCGGCGGGCGGCCAGAAAGATGCGGTGGCTGTGAAAGGCGCGCGCATCATGGCGCTGTTTGGTGACTCCATCACCACCGACCACATCTCGCCGGCCGGCTCCATCAAGGGCAGCTCGCCGGCCGGCCAGTGGCTGCTGGCGCACGGCGTGCAGAAAGCCGACTTCAACAGCTACGGCGCGCGCCGCGGCAACCACGAGGTGATGATGCGCGGCACTTTTGCCAATGTGCGCATCAAGAACCTGATGATTCCGGCCGGCCCCGACGGCTCGCGCGAGGAGGGCGGCGTCACCTTGTACCAACCGGGCGGCGAGAAGATGTTCATCTACGACGCGGCGATGAAATACATGCAGGCCGGCATGCCGACCGTGATTTTTGCCGGCGAGGAATACGGCACCGGGTCTTCCCGCGACTGGGCCGCCAAGGGCACGCAACTGCTGGGCATCAAGGCCGTGGTGGCGCGCAGCTTCGAGCGCATCCACCGCAGCAACCTGGTCGGTATGGGCGTGTTGCCGCTGCAGTTCAAGCCCGGCGACAGCTGGCAGACCCTGCGCCTGACCGGCAACGAGGTGATCGACGTCTTGCCCGACCCGGACCTGAAACCGCAAAGCGAAGCCACCTTGACCGTGACGCGCGCCGACGGCACGCAGCAACAACTGCAACTCATCCTGCGCATCGACACACCGATTGAGGTCGACTACTACCGCCACGGCGGCATCCTGCCGTTTGTGCTCAGGCAGCTTCTCGCCGCATGAGCACAAAAGGCGTTGTGCCTGATCGTCGCGCGACCGCGCGACGAGGTCCTCAGGCAGTTGCTGGCTGCATACGCTCAAAAGACCTTGTGCGGAATCGCCGCGCGACCACGCGGCGAGGTTCTTCGCCAGCTTCTCGCTTGACACGGCCTTGATGCAGGCCCTGATCGCGGGTGGTGGCATAGGCGGGCTGGCCGCAGCGCTGGCCACGGCGCGCGCCGGCTGGGATGTGCGGCTGTACGAACGCGCACCGGTGTTCAGCGAGGTCGGCGCGGGCATCCAGCTCGGCCCCAATGTGGTCCGGGTGCTGCATGGCTGGGGGCTGGCGGATGCGCTGGCGGCTGTGGCTGCTTTTCCTGACCGGCTGGAAGTGCGCAGCGCCGTCTCGGGCGACACATTGGGTGTTCTGCGCCTGGGAGAGACCATCAGGCGGCGTTATGGCGCGTCCCACGCGACTGTGCACCGCGCTGACCTGCACGGGGTGCTGCTGGAGGCAGCAAGGCAAGCCGGCGTTGTTTTCAAACTCAATCACAAGCTGAGCGCATTCACCCAGAATGCCGAAGCCGTCACGGTTCAAAGCGTTGACGACCTGCCGGTCGAAGGGGAGGTGCTGGTGGGCGCTGATGGCTTGTGGAGCCCGGTGCGCCAATGGTTGCTTGGTGACGGACTGCCAGCCGCGACGGGCCACCTGGCCTACCGCGCCTTGTTGCCGCAGGCCGACTTGCCCGAGGCCCTGCGTTCCAGCCAGGTCACGGTCTGGCTGGGGCCGAAGCTGCACGTGGTGCAGTACCCGGTGTGCGGTGGCAAATCGCTCAACGTGGTCGGCGTTGTGGAGGGGCGCGCCGGAGGCGAGCACGAAAGCTGGGACCGTGCCACCGATGCTGCGGGGCTGCACGCCGCGCTGGCCGGCAGCTGCGCGCCGCTGCAGGATCTGGTGCACGCCGTTCCGGGCTGGCGGCTGTGGGCCTTGTACGACCGCCCGCCCATGCAGGGCGCACACCAGCACGCGCTGGGCCGGGTGGCGCTGCTTGGCGATGCGGCCCATCCGATGCGGCCCTACCTGGCCCAGGGCGCCGGTATGGCGATTGAAGACGCGGCCGAGCTCGGCCGCGTGCTGGCGCAGGCGCTGGACCCGGCACTCGATGTGCCGACCATGCTGAACCGGTATGCGCTGAATCGCTGGCAGCGTAACGCACGGGTTCAGGCACGCGCCATCCGCAACGGGCGGGTTTTTCATCTGGATGGCGTGGCCCGTTGGGGCCGGGATCTCTCGATGAAGCTGTTGGG
>JAZKIE010000234.1:0-2364 GCA_040385025.1 Pseudomonadota bacterium
GGCAAGGCCATGATGGGCACGGCCCGCGCCAACGGCCCGGACCGCGCGCGCATCGCCGCTGAACAGGCGGTGGCCTGCCCCTTGCTCGAAGGCATCGACCTGTCGGGCGCCAAGGGCGTGCTGGTGCTGATCAGCGCTGCCAAGGGTTCGCTCAAGCTCAACGAGTCCAAGCTGGCGATGAACACCATCCGTGCCTATGCCTCGCCCGACGCGCATGTGATCTACGGCACGGCTTATGACGACGAACTCGGCGACGACATCCGCGTCACCGTGGTGGCCACCGGTCTGAGCCGCCAGGGCGCACGCCGCACGGCGCCGCCGCTGCAGGTGCTGCGCACCGGCACCGACAACATGCCGGTGCTCAACATGGCTGTGGGCAGCGGGTCGGTCAACAGCGCCCATCCCGGTGGCAACAGCATGGGCTCGGCCCAGCCGGATTACGGCAACATGGCGGTGCCCAGCGTCTGGCGCACCAACCGCACCCAGGCAGCGGCCAAGGTCGATGCGCTGGCGTCCGGCGGCATGGACGACTTCGAGATCCCGGCTTTCCTGCGCAAACAGGCCGATTGAGGCCTTCATGAGGTAAAAAGCGGGGTGGGCCTCACGGGTGCCCACCCTTTTTTATGCGTGGCAGAACCCGTGCTCGCCGGGAGACGTGATGAAGATACCCCTGTTTTGCGTGTTTCTGCTGACGGCTTTTTTTGCGGGGCATGGCGCTGCCCAGACAGCCAGGCCGGAGCAGGCCGAGAAAGTCAGCTGGCCCAGCATGTTGTGCACGCCGACCGCCTGCAACCGGCTGGCCGGCCAGGGCCTGCTGTTTGCGACGCCCGGCGCGAAGAAGGTGGTGCTGATCTCGCACGGGTCGCAGGGCATCGACAGCCGCATGTTCGACTATGTGGACAGCCTGCAGAAGGAAGGTTTTGCGGCGCTGGTGATTGACCACTGGAAGCCGCGCGGCATAGGCGTGACGCACGACGACTACCTGGCGGCTTCGGTCCGAGGTGGCAACGAGCTCAACATGGTGTCGGACAGCCTGACTGCGGCAGACTGGCTGCGCAGCAAGGGTTATGAAAAAGTCGGCAGCATCGGTGAATCCCAGGGTTCGTCGGCAGCGATTGTGCTGCAGCAAAAATGGGCGCATGTGCTGATCGAGCGCAACATCCGCCGAATCTACGGCAGCGACTTCCGCACCAGGCCGCTGGACGCGGTGGTGGGTTTGTATGGCTTTTGCGGCTTCCGCCATGCCACACGCGATGCCTACTTTGGCACGCCTTTTCTGTTCATCACCGGCGAGGTCGATGACGAAACGCCGAGCAAATACTGCGAGCGTTACGTGCCCTGGATGAACGAGCGCGGCGGCAATGCAAAAATCATCGTGATCCCGGGCGAAGGACACAGCTTCGATGCGCCTTACAAACGCCAGCGCAATGTGTTCGGGCCGCATTATGCGAAGTGCGACATCCTGGTGGATGAAACCGGGGTGACCGAGCTCAACAGCGGCGAAAAAATGCCGGGCGCCACCAACATCAACGCCATGTTGGCCAAATGTGTAAGCCGGATTTACCACACGGGTCACTGGAAAAACCGCTTTGTCGCGGTGCCACACTGGACAGGGTTTTTCAGGCAGCACCTGTAGCCGAAGGGTGTGAAGCTTTAAAATAGACCCATGCTGCAGCAACGCACCCTCAAATCACTGACCAAGGCGGTCGGCGTGGGCCTGCACAGCGGGCAGCGGGTCGAGTTGACGCTGAGGCCTGCCGCACCTGACACCGGCATCGTGTTCCGGCGCGTGGATTTGCCGCAGCCGGTGGATATTGTGATCTCGGCCGAGGCGGTGACGGATACACGCCTGGCGTCGACCATCGCCAGCGGCAGTGCCAAGGTGCACACGGTAGAACACCTGATGTCTGCCTGCGCCGGGCTGGGCATCGACAACCTCTACGTCGACATCACGGCCGAAGAAGTGCCGATTCTGGACGGATCGGCTTCGTCGTTTGTGTTCCTGCTGCAATCGGCCGGCATCGCCCTGCAGGCGGCCCCGAAACGGTTCATCCGTGTGCTCAAGCCGGTGGAGGTGCGCGAAGGGCAGGGCGCGACCGAGAAATGGGCACGCCTGTCGCCCTACAACGGCTACAAGCTGGGCTTCGAGATCGACTTCGACCACCCGGCGGTGGACTCTACCGGCCAGCGCGTCGAGTTCGACCTGGGTACCGGCTCCTACACCCGCGACATTGCGCGTGCGCGCACCTTCGGTTTCACCAAGGATGTCGAGATGATGCGTGCCAATGGGCTGGCGCTGGGCGGCGGCCTCGACAACGCCATCGTGATGGACGATTACAAGGTGCTCAACACCGACGGCTTGCG
>JAZKIE010000234.1:2464-4490 GCA_040385025.1 Pseudomonadota bacterium
CCCGCTCAGTGGTGCCGGCCGTCCTTGAAGGAGGCGGTGGATGTGCGGCCCAGCGTGGTGGCGCGCGCCAGAATCGCGGCTGACCCACCGACATGCGCATGGGTGATGGCCAGGGCCAGTGCATCGGCGGCGTCCTTGCCCGGCAGCCCCGGCAGCTTGAGCAGGCGCTTGACCATCTCCTGCACCTCGGGCTTGCCGGCCTTGCCGTATCCGGCCACGGCCTTTTTCATCTGCAGCGGCGTGTATTCGGCCACCTCGATGTTGCAACTCACCAGCGCCGTGACACACGCACCGCGCGCCTGGCCCAGCATCAGCGTGGCCTGGGGGTTGACGTTGACAAACACGATTTCGCAGGCCGAACTGTCCGGGCTGTAGCGCGCGGTGATTTCACAAATGCCGTCGAACAGCACCTTGAGCCGCGCCGGCAGGTTGCCCCGGTCCAGGTGTGTGGTCTTGATGGTGCCGCTGGCCACGTAAGTCAGCGCGTGGCCATCCACATCGATCACGCCGAAACCGGTGATTTGCAGGCCGGGGTCGATGCCGAGGATTCTCATTTGCTCTGCTTTTGATAGCTGCTCACGCTTGTGGAATAAGGGCTAGAGGCCAAAATACCACCGAACCGAGTGAAAAAACACGGGTGCAGCAAAACACAGGGCATCAACCCGGTCCAGCAGGCCGCTGGCACCGGTGACGGACTTGCCTTCGCTGCCCCAGTTGGTGATGCCGCGGTCGCGCTTGAGCGCTTTCATCACCAGGTGGCCCAGCGATCCAGCGACGCAGGCGATCAGCGCCATGGCCACGGCCTGGGCCGGCTTGAAGGGCGTCAGGCCGGACATCAGGCCGCCGACAAAACCGCCGACAGCCAGCCCGATCAGCCAGCTGGCCCAGTTGAAGCTCTGGCTGACCTGCGGCGCGGTCGGCGCGCGCGGCCACTTGCGGTTGGCCAGGTGCTGCACCAGCATGCCGGTCTGCACCACAAACACCAGGAAGAAGACGAGGAAGGCGTTTTTGCCGCTGTAGTTGGGGAAACCCAGCAGCAGCAGTGCCGGCACATGGCTGATGCCGAAAACGCAGACCATGATGCCCCACTGCAGCTTGGCATTGCGCTCGAGGAAACGCTGCGGGTCGTTGGCCAGCGCACTGACGACGGGGATCAACAGGAACACATAGACCGGGATGAACACCGTCACCAGGTCGAAGCGTTTGGTGATCACCAGCCAGAACTGCACCGGCAACACCACAAAAAACGCCAACACCAGGCTGCGGTGGTCGCCGTGGCGGGTCGGCGAGAGCGTGATGAATTCGCGCAGCGCAAAAAAGGCCACGATGGCAAACAGCAGGGTGGCCACGGTTTCGCCCGAGGCCCAGGCCAGCCAGAACACCGTGCACATCATCCACGAGGTGTTGAGCAGGCTGGTCAGTTCCTTGATGTCCTGCGTGCGTATCTCGTTTTCGCCATCGTCGCGCAGCGAGATCACCAGCGCGGTGATGCTGGCGGCAATCAGCAGGCCGAACACCATCACGAACAGCAGGCCGACCTGCTGCGAGGGCGTGAGGTTGCGCAAAAAGCTGCTCATCAGGAATCCCTCAGCGCAATCACCGCCTGCCGCGCACGCGCCAGGAAGCTGCCGCGTTCTTCATCGGCCTCCAGCACCAGCGGTGCGCCAAAGGTCACCGAACACAGGATGGGCACAGGCACCACTTCACCCTTGGGCATCACGCGCTGCACGTTGTTGATCCAGGCTGGCACCAGCACGACGTGCGGAAACTTTTGCGCGAGGTTGTACAAGCCGGACTTGAAGGCCTGAGGTTCCTCCTGGTTGCCGCGTGTGCCTTCAGGAAACAGGATGATGGAGTCGCCGCTTTCGAGCGCATCGATCAGCGGCTCCAGCGGGTCCTGGTCGGTGGTTTTGGTGCGGTCCACATAAATGGCGTTGAACACCGCGGTGGTGATCCACTGCTTGAACGGTGTTTTGGTCCAGTAGTCCTTGGCCGCAATCGGCCGCGTGATGCTGCGCAGCTCGCT
>JAZKIE010000235.1:0-5019 GCA_040385025.1 Pseudomonadota bacterium
ACTTCCAGGAACTGGGCCTGGACGGCAGCCTGGCCATGATGCAGTCGGTCGCCAACGCCTTCCTGCCGGCTTACCTGCCGATTGTCGAGCGCCGCAAGGCCATGGCGTATGGCGCGCGTGAGCGTGATTTTCAGCTCTATCGCCGTGGCCGCTACGTCGAGTTCAACCTGGTCTGGGACCGCGGCACACATTTCGGCCTGCAATCGGGCGGGCGCACCGAGTCCATCCTGATGTCCATGCCGCCACTGGTGAGCTGGTCTTATCAGCGGCCGCTGGAAGCTGGTTCGGCCGAGGAGCGCCTGTACAAGGACTTTTTGGTCCGGCGGGACTGGCTTTGAGCGCGGTCGCAGCCAGCGCCCCGCGCATCGGCATGTTCGGCGGTTCGTTTGACCCGCCGCATCGGGCCCATGTCGCGCTGGCCGATGCAGCCGTTGCGCAACTGCAGCTCACAGCCCTGCACATCGTCCCCACGGGGCAGGCCTGGTACAAGGAAAGGGCGCTCAGCGCGGCCGAACACCGGCTGGCCATGGCGGAACTGGCATTCGGTGGCCTGGAGCGGGTGCAGGTCGACGCGCGCGAGCTGCAGCGGGCCGGACCCAGCTTCACCATCGACACGCTGGAGGCGCTGCAGGCCGAAAATCCGGGTGCCCAGCTCTACCTGATCATTGGCAAAGACCAGTTTGCGGCGCTGAAAAGCTGGCACCGTTGGCAGGACCTGATTGAAATAGCTATAATTTGTATAGCAAACCGCGCACATTCCGCAAGGGCTGAGGCCGGATTTGACCCTCAAATCAGGCTGCCGCACCCGCTGGTGCCCCTGCAGTTGCCCCTGATGCCCCTCAGCGCCACCGACATCCGGCGGCAGATCGCTTCGGGCGCTGTGACCCCGCAAGGCCTGGCCCGGCTGGTTCCCGAGCCCGTTGCGCGTTATATTGAGCGCCATCGTCTCTATATTTCACCCTGATTCGAACCATTTATTTTTATTGAAGCCCACACTGCATGACCTCCACCCCCGCCAACACCACCGCTGCCAAAAAAGACGTCCAGAAACTGCAGCGAGCCATCATTGATGGGCTGGAAGATGTGAAAGCGGTGGACATCCAGGTGTTTGACACGGAACACATCACTTCGCTGTTCGAGCGCGTGATCATCGCCTCGGGCACCTCCAACCGGCAAACCAAGGCACTGGCCGCCAGCGTGCGCGATGCGGTGCGCGATGCCGGGTTCTCCAAGCCGCGCATCGAGGGCGAAGAAAACGGCGAATGGATCATCGTGGATTGCGGCGCGGCCGTGGCCCACATCATGCAGCCGACCATCCGCCAGTATTACCACCTGGAAGAGCTGTGGGGCGACAAGCCGGTCAAACTCAAACTCGGTGCGCCGGCGCCGCTGGTCAAGGCCTCCAAGCCCGAGCCCGAGGAAGTGAGCAAGCCGGCCAAAGGCCGCGCAACTGGCAAACCCGCCGCCAAATCTGCGAAGGCTCCCGCAAAAGTGGCCGCCAAACCCGCCGCGAAAAAACCCGCACGCACCGATGACGGTACTTATGTCGGCCGTGTCGGCAAGACCAACGACTGGACCGCCAAACGCAATGCGACTGCAACGGTGACCGAGCCTGCAAGCAAACCGGCCGCGAAGAAAACAGCGGCGAAGACGCCGATCGTGAAGATTCCTGCCACCAAAAAAGTGGCGGCCCACAAAACCGCCGTCAAAACTGCGGCCAAAACCGCTGCCAAAAAACCAGCCGCCCGGAAAACCACCCCCCGGAGCAAATGAGGCTGACGATTGTCGCAGTCGGCCAGAAGGTGCCCGACTGGGCGCAGACCGCCTACGACGACTACGCCAAGCGTTTTCCGCCTGAACTCAAGGTTGAGCTCAAGGCCGTCAAGACCGAGCCACGCGCCTCGAAGACCCTCGACAACCTGCTGGCCGCCGAACGCCAGCGCATTGAAGCGGTGATCCCCAAAGGCACACGCATCGTGGCGCTGGACGAACGCGGAACGGCCGTGACCACGGTGGCACTGTCGGCCCGGTTGACGGGTTGGCAATTGGGCGGCGACGACGTGGCCATCGTCATCGGCGGGCCGGACGGGCTGGACCCGGCCTTCAAGCAAGCCGCCCACGAACGCCTGCGCCTCTCGGACCTGACCTTGCCGCATGCCATGGTGCGTGTGTTGCTGATCGAGCAGCTGTACCGCGCCTGGAGCATCACGGTCAATCATCCGTACCACAGGGAATGAATCCCTCACGTCCTCGCTGTATGACCGACTTCATTTACCTGGCCTCCCAAAGCCCGCGGCGGCGGCAGTTGCTGGAGCAACTCGGCGTTTCCTGTGAGCTGCTGCTGGCCGATGCCGGGGAAGACAGCGAGGCGCTGGAGGTGGTGTTGTCCGGCGAGTCTCCGACCGCTTATGTGCAACGCGTGACGCAATTGAAGCTGGACGCCGCTGTGGCGCGCCTGAAGAGGCGCGGGCTGCCGCCGGCGCCTGTGTTGTGCTCGGACACCACGGTCGCGCTGGCCAGGCGCATTTATGGCAAACCCGACAATGAAAACGATGCCGTGCGCATGCTCGGTGAGCTGGCCGGTACCACGCACCGCGTGCTGACCGCCGTGGCGGTGCAGCACGGACGCAAGCGGCTGCAGGCCCTCAGTGTGTCGCGCGTGACCTTCGCGCCCATGAGCCGTGCGCAGATACGCGCCTATGTGGCAACGGGCGAACCCATGGGCAAGGCCGGCGCCTATGCAGTGCAGGGCAGGGTGGCCATGTTCATCAGCCATATCAGCGGCAGTTATTCGGGCATCATGGGTTTGCCCCTGCATGAAACGGCGGGGCTGCTGCGCGCAGCCGGCCTGAAAATATAGAGTAGAGACAACAGCATGCAACAAGACATCCTGATCAACTGGTCACCCCAGGAAACCCGCGTGGCGGTGGTCGAGTACGGCGCCGTGCAGGAGCTGCACGTCGAGCGCACCCTGGAGCGTGGCCTGGTCGGCAACGTCTACCTCGGCAAGGTGGTGCGGGTGCTGCCGGGCATGCAGTCGGCCTTCATCGACATCGGCCTGGAGCGGGCCGCCTTTTTGCATGTGGCCGACCTGATGAGCAGCATCAACAGCCGCCATGCCGATGCTGACGGCGCCTCCAACCCGGCGACTCCACAGCCCATTGAAAAACAGTTGTTCGAGGGCCAGGCCATGATGGTGCAGGTGCTCAAGGACCCGATAGGCACCAAGGGCGCCCGGCTGACGGCGCAGGTCAGCATTGCGGGCCGGCTGCTGGTGTTTTTGCCGCAGGACAACCACATTGGCGTGTCGCAGAAGATTCTGGCGGCACAGCGCGAGGAACTGCGCCAGCGCCTGCAGACTTTGACCGGCGACATGGGCGGCGGCTTTATCCTGCGCACCAATGGCGAAGACGCGACGGATGCAGAGCTGGGCGAGGACATCGCCTACCTGCGCAAGACCTGGGCCCGCATCAAGGATGCCGCGCTGCGCCTGCCGCCGACATCGGTGTTGCACCAGGACCTGAGCCTGTTGCAACGCGTGCTGCGCGACATGGTGGTGGAAAACACCCAGAGCATACGCATCGATTCGCGCGAGCAGTTCCACCAGCTCAAACTGTTTGCCACGGAGTTCATGCCCGCGACCTTGCAAAGGCTGCAACTGCACAGCGGCGAGCGCCCGATTTTTGACCTGTTCAACATCGACGAAGAAATTGCCAAGGCGCTGGGCCGGCGTGTGGACCTCAAATCCGGCGGCTACCTGATCATCGACCAGACCGAGGCCTTGACCACGGTGGACGTGAACACCGGCGGCTTTGTCGGTGCGCGCAATTTCGACGACACCATCTTCAAAACCAACCTCGAAGCCTCGCTGGCGATTGCACGGCAGCTTCGCCTGCGCAACCTGGGCGGCATCGTGATTGTCGATTTCATCGACATGGTGCAGGCCAATCACCGCGATGCCGTGCTGGCCGAATTTCAAAAACAACTGGCGCGTGACCGCATCAAGACCCACGTCAATGGTTTTTCGGCGCTGGGCCTGCTGGAGATGACCCGCAAGCGCACCCGCGAGTCGCTCGCCCACCAGTTGTGCGAGCCCTGCAGCGCCTGCATGGGCAAGGGCGTGGTCAAGACGGCGCGCAGCATCGGTTACGACATCCTGCGCGAAATTTTGCGTGAGGCGCGCCAGTTCAACCCGCGCGAGTTCCGGGTGATCGCATCGCCCAAGGTGATCGAGCTGTTTCTCGATGAGGAAAGCCAGCACCTGGCCGGATTGAGCGACTTCATCGGCAAGCCGATTTCCCTGCAGGCGGAAGCGGCGATGGCGCAGGAGCAATACGATATCGTTTTGCTCTAAGTTGCTGCAAAAATAACGTCCCGTATGCCAGATTCCGCCAGCCCACCGCCGTCCATTCCCATTCTGGTTTATCACCAGATCAGTGAAGCGCCGCCCAAAGGTGCGCCGTTTCGCGGCTTGTACGTGTCGCCCGCTGCGTTTTCCCGTCAGATGGCGCTGCTCAAGCTGCTCGGTTACCAGGGCCTGTCCATGAGCGCATTGCTGCCGTATCTGAAGGGTGAGCGGCGTGGCAAGGTCGTTGGCATCACCTTCGACGACGGTTACCTGAACAACCTCACCCATGCGCTGCCGGTGTTGCAGCGCCACGGTTTCTCCTCGACCTGTTATGCCGTCAGCAACTTGCTGGGCCAGACCAACGCCTGGGACCGTGACATCGGCATCGCCCAGGTACCGCTGATGGATGCCGGCCAGTTGCGCCTGTGGGTGGCAGGCGGGCAGGAGGTGGGTTCACACACGCAGAACCATGCGCGTTTGCTGCAGAGCGACGCGGCGACGGCGTTGGGCGAGATGACGCAGGACAAGGCGGCACTTGAAGGCTTGCTGGCCGTGCTGGTTCAGCACTTTTGTTACCCCTATGGCGAATACGCGGCCGAGCATGTGGCGATGGCGCGTGAGGCCGGCTTTCAGACCGTGACCACCACACGCCGCGGCCGCAGCGCCGTCAA
>JAZKIE010000236.1:0-2973 GCA_040385025.1 Pseudomonadota bacterium
AGGAGTATTGAAAAATGGCACAGAAAAAAGGCGGCGGCTCTACGCGAAACGGGCGCGATTCGCAGCCCAAGATGTTGGGTGTCAAGAAGTTTGGCGGCGAAGTGATCAACGCAGGCAGCATCATCGTGCGCCAGCGTGGCACCAAGTTCCATCCGGGCGTCAATGTCGGCATCGGCAAGGACCACACCCTGTTTGCACTGGTGGACGGTTCGGTCTCGTTTGCCATCAAAGGCGCGCTGAGCAAGCACACTGTCAATGTGACACCAGCGTAAGCTGATCACTTCGATGGCATCGAAGCCCCGCATGGTCGGGGCTTTGTTGTTTTGGCCTCTCCTTCTTGTGCATTTCTAAACTATCCTCGGGTTCTCGGGCTGCGCCAGCTGCCGGACCACCCCTCACACCATGAAATTTGTTGACGAAGCCTATATTGACATCGCTGCGGGCGATGGCGGGAGCGGCTGCGTCTCGTTTCGCCACGAAAAGTACAAGGAGTTCGGCGGCCCCAATGGCGGCGACGGCGGGCGAGGCGGCCATGTTTATGCACTGGCCGATATCAATCTCAACACGCTGGTGGATTTCCGTTTTTCGCGCCGCCACCATGCCCGAAACGGCGAACACGGCATGGGTTCGGACATGTTCGGCGCCAAAGGCGATGACATCATCCTCAAAATGCCGGTGGGCACCATTCTTACCGACGCCGAAACCGGTGAAGTCCTTTTTGAACTGCTGGTGCCTGGCGAGGAAATACTGATCGCCAAAGGCGGTGACGGCGGCTTTGGCAACCTGCGCTTCAAGAGCTCGACCAACCGCGCGCCGCGCAGCAAGACACCAGGTTGGCCCGGCGAGCACAAAAGCCTCAAGCTGGAATTGAAAGTACTGGCCGACGTCGGCCTGCTGGGCATGCCCAACGCGGGCAAGTCGACCTTCATTTCGGCAGTCTCCAACGCACGTCCCCGCATCGCCGACTACCCCTTCACCACCCTGCACCCCAATTTGGGCGTGGTGCGCGTGGGACCGGAGCAGAGTTTTGTGGTCGCCGACTTGCCCGGCCTGATCGAGGGCGCGTCCGAAGGCGCTGGCCTGGGCCACTTGTTCTTGCGTCATCTGCAACGCACCCGCTTGCTGCTGCACATTGTGGACATGGCGCCGTTTGACGACAGTGTGGATCCGGTCGCGCAGGCCAAGGCCATCGTGGGCGAGCTCAAGAAATATGATGCAGCGCTGCATGACAAGCCGCGCTGGCTGGTGCTCAACAAGCTGGACATGGTGGACGACGACAAACGCGCCGCCCTGGTCAAGGATTTCGTCAAACGCTTCAAGTTCAAGGGGCCGGTGTTCGAGATTTCTGCCTTGACGCGCGAAGGCTGCGAGCAACTGGTCAAGACAATTTACCAGCACGTCAAAAGCGTCCAGAAAAGCGAGCAGGAACCGGAAGAGATCGACCCGCGATTTGCCGACCTGCCAGGCGAGCCTGACGCACCCTGACGCAGCGTCAGTCGCAGTTGCTACAATAATCATAGCTATTCACGCCCGTATCACATGGGCTGGAGCACTAAAACCACCAGAACATGCAAGAAAAGACAGGTTCACAGGTTCTTCTCAACGCCAGGCGCATCGTGGTCAAGGTCGGCTCCAGCCTGGTCACCGATGAGGGACGCGGCCTGGACGCCGCTGCCATCGGCCAGTGGTGCCAGCAACTGGCGGTACTGGTCAAAAGCGGCCGCGAGGTCATCATGGTCAGCAGCGGCGCGATTGCCGAGGGCATGAAACGCCTGGGCTGGGCCACGCGGCCCAAAGCCATCCATGAGCAGCAGGCAGCGGCGGCCGTCGGCCAGATGGGCCTGGTCCAGGTTTACGAAAGCCAGTTGCGAGACAACGGCGTCGGCAGCGCCCAAGTGCTGCTGACCCATGCCGACCTGGCCGACCGCGAGCGTTACCTCAACGCCCGCTCCACCCTGCTGACCCTGCTGCAGCTCGGCGTGGTGCCGGTGATCAATGAAAACGACACCGTCGTCAATGATGAGATCAAGTTCGGCGACAACGACACGCTGGGCGCACTGGTCGCCAACCTGGTGGACGCCGATGCGCTGATCATCCTCACCGACCAGAAAGGCCTGTACAGCGCCGATCCGCGCAAGGACCCCGCCGCACGGTTTATCAGTGAAGCCAAAGCCGGAGACCTCGCGCTGGAAGCCATGGCGGGCGGCGCCGGCTCCAGCATCGGCAAGGGCGGCATGATCACCAAAATCCTGGCGGCCAAACGCGCAGCCGGCTCGGGCGCATCCACCGTGATCGCCTGGGGCCGGGAGCCCAACGCCCTGATCCGGCTGACTCAGGGCGAGTCCGTCGGCACCCTGCTGGTGGCCCAGACGCCGAAAAACCAGGCGCGCAAGCGGTGGATGGCTGACCACCTGCAACTGCGCGGCTCGGTGGCCGTCGATGCAGGCGCCGCCGTGAAGGTGCGCGACGAAGGCAAAAGCCTGCTGCCCATCGGCATGGTCTCGGTGCAGGGCGAGTTCTCGCGCGGGGATGTGATCGCGGTGCATGACGCCGCAGGCAGCGAAATCGCGCGCGGCCTGGCCAACTACTCCAGCGCCGAGGCCAGGCTGATCTGCCGAAAGCCTTCAGCGGAATTTGAAAAGCTGCTGGGCTACACCGGTGAAGCCGAGATGGTCCACCGGACCAACCTGGTGCTCACCAGTTAAAACGGCTGAAGCGGTTGAGTTTGAGCTGACGGATGAGCTCATCAACCGATGAGACCTGAGCCGCGCTATCGCAAGCGCCAGCCCGGGCAAGCGCCAGCGCATGTTTGGAAGGCATGTTGTCGAACATCGAACGCCACTGCGGCTGCGCCACAGGCGACCAGACACCCGAGGGGCTGGAACGCGCATACGTCTTCACCTCGCCAGTGACGCAACGTATGCCTTCATACAGGACGTTGCGCGCGCCGCTGGCGCTGGTGGCGACCATCAC
>JAZKIE010000237.1:0-2254 GCA_040385025.1 Pseudomonadota bacterium
CGGAAACCGGGACGTGAGTGTCTGCCTCGTTCATGGTGACCTTCAGGCGATGTGTCGGCGTTGGAAGAGGCTTTGGTGCGGCTGGCGGGGATCGAACCCACGACCCTTGGCTTCGGAGGCCAATACTCTATCCACTGAGCTACAGCCGCAACGCTGAAATGACGGCCCTGATCGACTTTGCAGTGCGCAGGGGTTTCGCAGGACCCGGCCCTTGGGGCATGATCCTGTGGAAGTACTGGATTCTACCAGCCGGTCCCGCATCTCCCGGTCCGCAGGGAGGCCGCAGCTATAATCGAAGGTTGTCGAATATGAGTTGCTTTAGTCACCCGATTTCTGCCTTTTTGAGGAAGCCATGAGCGCAAACGATCACACGACGGCCCACGAAGAAGACCACTCTGGCCCCATCAAAACACCCCAGCAGCTGTTGGCTGCGATTTTTTTCTCTTTTGTCGTCCCTATTTTCGGCATCATCGCGCTGGTTTATTACGTCACCTCTGACAACCGGCCCGCTGCCGGCGCCGTCAATGTTGAAAAAGCCGTGGCACAGCGCATCCAGAAAATCGGCATGGTGGAAATTCGCGACGCGAACCGCCCGCTCAAAGCCGGCGCAGAGGTGTACGCCGCTCAATGTGCCGCCTGCCATGCCGCTGGCGTGGCCAACGCGCCCAAACTCGGCGACGCCGCCAGCTGGGGACCACGCATCCGCACCGGCTACGAAGCCTTGCTGACCTCTGCCCTCAAAGGCAAGGGCGCCATGGGCCCGCAAGGCGGTGGCGATTTTGAAGATGCCGAAATCGGCCGGGCTGTTGTGCACATGACCAATGCAGCGGGCGCCAAATTTGCCGAACCGCAGAGGCCTGCGGCACCCGCTGCGGCTGCAACACCAGCGGCCACGCCTGTCGCTGCCGCCGCCAAATAAGCCGGCGCCATGCTGCGAAAAAGCCGGTTTTTGACCGGCTTTTTTTATGCCTCAAAATCGCCTGTAGCCCATATCCAACGAGCGCAAGCAGCTATATTTTTTATAGCAAATGACGCGATGAGGGGCTGCGCACATAGCCAAAACGCTGTGGCAAGTCACGTGTATCTATGGGGTCGGGCACCCACAGGCCCTGCTCGATGGCATCGGCCGCATGCAGCATGTCTTGCGTATGCACCAGACCAAAGCCCAGGTGCGTGTCCAGGTAGACGCGGCCATGCTCGTCGAGGATGCAGCGTTGCACCCGCGCGGCCTCACCGGTGTGCGCCGTCACCGCAAAGTCCGGCCCGCTACCGATGCGCCAGACCAGCGGCGTGGCCTCCAGTTCGACATAGACACGCTGCGGACCATTCTGGAAAAACCACTGGCCGGCCTTGTCACTTTCGTAGTTGCGGGCGATGAAGTCGATCAGCTTGTCATGTTTGAGCAGCGAGCCCTTGCTCGCGATCGAGCCGCCCGCAAAAGGCCCGGCGGCCTGCGCCTGGTCGTCACGCATGTACCAGTTGCCGCGCGCGTCCAGGCCCAGCCAGCCATAGCAGTTGGGCACGTTGGGCCATTTGGCAATCGCCTGGCGAACGATGTCATCCATGGCCTGATTCTGCCCCGCTCAGAGCTGCGCCGCGAAAAACCCGCAGACCGCCTCGGGCATGGCCCGCACATGGCCGGGAAAAGGCGCCGACGGAAAACCGACATGACCGCCCTCGCGCGGTTGCCAGAGGGTGACGCTGGCGCTGACATCCGCGGCCTGCGGCAGACTGGACGCCGGCACAAAGGGATCGTTGCGCGCATTCAGCGCCAGCGCCGCCACCGTGATGCGTCGCATGTGTGGTTTAGCCGAGGCGCGCTCCCAGTAGTCTTCGGTGTTTTTGAAGCCGTGCAGCGGCGCCGTGACGACGTTGTCGAACGCGTACAGGTCGCGCGCCGCCAACAAGGCTTCAGCACTGAAGAGGCCGGGGTGCTGCTCCAGTTTTTTAAGCGCCTTGGGCACCATCGAGCTCAGGAACATGCGTGTGTACACCAGGCGGTTGAAGCCCTGGCCGATGGCACGGCCACTGGCCGCCAGGTCCAGTGGCGAGCAGACCGACGCCACCGCGCTGACCACGCTGCTGGCGGCGCCGCCAAGCTCGCTGGCCCAGCGCATCAGGGCATTGCCGCCCAGCGAGATGCCCACGGCCACCACCGGCCCCGCATGGTCGGCTTTAAAACGCCGCAGTATCCAGTCGATCTCTTCGAAGTCGCCCGAATGGTAGGCCCGCGGCGCGTGGTTGAGTTCGCCCG
>JAZKIE010000238.1:0-18230 GCA_040385025.1 Pseudomonadota bacterium
GTATGCCTTCATACAGGACGTTGCGCGCGCCGCTGGCGCTGGTGGCGACCATCACATAACTGAGCACACCGTCTTTGGAAATCCGCAGGGTGGCCGGATCCACCCCATAGGTCAGCGAAGAGGCTTGGGAAACATCAAAAGTCAGCAGTTTGCCCGCATCAAAAGCCGGTGGCGGCGGAACCACTTCTTCCTTCCAGTCGAGCAGTTCCACGTCCCGTTGCGCCCAGGCTCCCGCCGACAGGCCCAGCAGACAAACCATCACCAGCGATTTAATGATCATGTTTTTCATTTCGGGAAGCGGCCGACAAACTGGTTTGCGGATCAGGATCAAAAGTAGCGCCTGGCGGCAGCTCAAACGAGGCACCCGGCAATCCGGCCGAAGGCAGACTTTGCTCACCCGTGCCGGCTTCGCCAGGATCACGCTGGCGCATGCCACCACGCAAGTAGCGGTTACGGTGGTCGGGGCGGGTGTCAAAACGGTTGTCGACGCGCGGCACAAAACGTGACAGCTCTGTCAATGCCATTTCGTAGACGCCGCGCTTGAATTCCACCACGACGTCGAGCGGCACCCAGTAGTCGTTCCAGCGCCAGGCATCGAACTCCGGATGGTCGGTCGCGCGCAGGTTCAGGTCCCAGTCGTGGCCGACCAGTTGCAGCAGGAACCAGATTTGTTTCTGGCCTTTGTAATGTCCGCGCGCATCGCGGCGGATAAACCGGTCAGGCACCTCATAGCGCAACCAGTCTCGGGTTCGGGCAAACACACTCACGTGCTTCGGAAACAGCCCCACCTCTTCATGCAACTCGCGGTACATGGCCTGCTCGGGATTTTCGCCCCGATCAATGCCACCCTGCGGAAATTGCCACGAGTGGGTACGGATACGTTTGCCCCAAAATACCTGACTTCTCTGGTTGAGCAAGATGATGCCGACGTTGGGCCGAAAGCCGTCCCGGTCAAGCATAATCAAACCTCAAATTTTTTAAACTGAGTCCATTATGCACAGCAGAATGCTCAGAGCCAAGCGCACCTCGGGGCCCTCGTCCCAAAAACTTCACGAAGCCCAGAAAAACAAGCCATGAAAGCATCCCAGTTCTTCATTTCCACGCTCAAGGAAGCGCCTGCGGACGCCGAGGTGGTCAGCCACCAGCTCATGATGCGGGCGGGCATGATCAAGAAACTGGGTGCCGGCATTTACAACTACATGCCCATGGGGCTGCGGGTGATCCGCAAGGTCGAAGCCATCGTGCGCGAAGAGATGAACCGCGCCGGCGCCGTGGAAATGACCATGCCGGTGATCCAGCCGGCCGAGCTCTGGCAGGAGACCGGTCGCTTTGAAAAAATGGGACCCGAACTGCTGCGCATCAAGGACCGGCACGGTCGGGATTTTGTGGTCCAGCCGACCAGCGAAGAAGTCATCACCGACGTGATGCGGCAGGACATCAAGAGCTACAAGCAGCTGCCGAAAAACCTGTACCAGATCCAGACCAAGTTTCGCGACGAGCGCCGTCCGCGCTTCGGCCTGATGCGCGGACGCGAGTTCATCATGAAGGATGCTTACAGCTTTGACCGCGACCAATCCGCAGCCAAGGCCAGCTACCAGGTGATGGCTGCCGCCTACCGCCGCATCTTCGACCGCTTCGGCCTGCGCTACCGAGCGGTGGCCGCCGACAGCGGCGCCATAGGCGGCGACCTCAGCGAAGAGTTCCAGGTGATTGCGGCGACCGGCGAAGACGCCATCGTTTATTGCCCGGACAGCGATTACGCGGCCAACATGGAAAAGGCCGAGGCGCTGGCGCCACAGGGCGAGCGCAAGGCGGCGTCACAGCCCATGACCAAGACGCCCACGCCTGGCAAAGCCACTTGCGCCGACGTGGCCGAGTTGCTGGGCATTCCCCTGCAAACCACCGTCAAGTCGCTGGTGTTGGCCACCGACGAACTCGACGAGGCCGGCAAGGTCAAGAAAACCCGAATCTGGCTGCTGCTGCTGCGCGGCGATCACGACATGAACGAGGTCAAGGTCGGCAAGGTCGACGGCCTGGCCGGTTTCCGCTTTGCCACCTTGCCGGAGATTGAGGATCACTTCGGCTGCAAGCCCGGTTACCTCGGCCCGCTGAATGTGAAGAAACCCGTCAAGCTGGTGGCCGACCGCGAAGTCGCCGCCATGAGCGACTGGGTCTGCGGTGCCAACAAGCCTGACTTTCATCTCACCGGCGTCAATTGGGGCCGGGACTTGCCTGAACCTGAACTCGTCGCAGACCTGCGCAATGTGGTCGCTGGCGATACGTCGCCCGACGGCAAGGGTGTGCTGGCCATCGAGCGCGGCATCGAGGTCGGCCATGTGTTTTATCTCGGCACCAAGTACAGCCAGGCCATGAACGCGACCTTTCTCGGGGAGAACGGCAAGCCGCAGTTTCTGGAGATGGGCTGTTACGGCATCGGCATCACGCGGCTGCCGGCCGCCGCCATCGAGCAGAACCACGACGAACGCGGCATCATCTGGCCCGACGCGATTGCGCCCTTCACGGTGGTGCTGTGCGCTATCAGCCCGGACCGTTTTCCTGATGTGAAAGCGGCGGCAGAAAAGCTGCATGACGAACTGGTCGCTGCTGGCGTGGACGTGATCCTCGATGATCGCGGGGAGCGGCCAGGTGCGATGTTTGCCGACTGGGAACTGATCGGCGTGCCGCACCGCGTCACCATCGGCGACCGCGGCCTCAAGGAAGGCCAGGTCGAGTACCAGCACCGCCGCGACACGGCCGCCAGCAGCCTGGCGACCGGCGAGGTGCTTGCGTTCCTGAAGGGCAAACTGGCCGCATGAGGGCAGCGGCATCCGCTCCGGCTAACGCCACAAGGAGAATATGCCTCCAGTCCTTGTCGGTCGGTGCTCTTCTGCTATTGATTTCAGAGCAGTCCAGCGCTGGCGCGCAGATCGAAGAACCGCTGATCGACTCGGTGCGCACCGCACTGAGTTCGGCCATTGCCAGCCAGGCGCCGCCGATTCCGGAGTTCCGTGATACCGAAAGCCGTCTCGCCTACCTGCGCTGGCTGGGCGCCATGAGCGACCGCCTCAGGAAGAAAAAGCCTGAGTGGCAGATCCGCAAGGAATTCCTGCAAACTGTCTGGTACGAAAGCAAGCGCGCCGGGCTCGACGTGGCGCTGGTGCTGGGCCTGATCCAGGTCGAGAGCAACTTCCGCAAATTCGCGGTCAGCCGCGTCGGCGCGCGCGGCTACATGCAGGTCATGCCCTTCTGGACGCGCGTGATCGGCGACGGCGATGCCGGCAAGTTGTTTCACATGCAAACCAACCTGCGTTTCGGCTGCGTGATCCTGCGCCACTACCTGGACCGGGAAAAAGGCGACCTGTTCATGGGCCTGGGCCGCTACAACGGCTCGCGCGGCAAGGCGCCCTACCCCGACGCGGTGCTGGGTGCCAAACAACAGTGGGACTTCAGCTAGTTGACTGAGCGGAAGAAGCTTCACCTTCGAGCAGGAAATTGCCACGCGCCCTGCCCTGCAGGCTGGTATCCACAGGGCTGTCATCCTTGAGCCGCACACCCGACAACTGCCGCCTGCGCATCTCTGACACCAGGTAAAACACTTTGGCCGCAGCATCCTCATGCGACAGGCCGGCGGGGCGAACATTGGAAATGCAATTGCGGCTCTCATCGGTCAGACCCACACGCGGCATCCAGGTCAGGTAGATGCCCAGGCTGTCGGGTGAACTCAGCCCCGGACGTTCACCAATCAACAGCACCACCAGCCGGGCGCCCAGCAGCTCGCCCACCTCGTCGCCCACGGCCACCCGCCCCCGCCTGACGATGACCAGCGGCCCCACTACCCAATTTTCAGCCGCCATGCGCCGCGTCACGGCGGCCAGCAGGGGCACGGCATGATGCGCAATCGCCAGCGCCGACAAACCGTCCGCGACCACAAAAGCGATATCACAACCCCCTCCGCCCGGCGGCTGCGGCCAAGCACTCAGGCGCTCACGCGAAGCATGGTCCAGACGCCGCCCCTTGTCGGGATGCTGCAGGTAATGCAGGCGGTCGCCCGCCGCACTGTCCAGCACCAGGCAAGCGTCGGCAGGGGCGATCTGCGCGGTTTCAAGATCCTGCAGCAATTGCGGCACATCCAGCGTCAGGTGCACCGCGTCCCTGGCCCGCGCATGGGCCAGTTGAAACGCCAACTGCGGCTGGGTCGGCAGGCTGACGCCGGTGCGACCCAGTGCGATACGCGCTGCCGTGAACTGGCGCAAGGTCTGCCAGGGATTGGCAATCACGGGCGGGGGTGGCGGTTTCATGTGCTCATCCGGTTCAGCTCAAACGCAGCAAGACGTCGCGAAATGCCGGTGGCAGCTGCTGCGCCAGTTGCAGCGGCCCACCGCCCTCGCTGGCAGCAGTGATCTGCATCTTTGCCAGCCAGGCCTCGAACTCCGGCGCAGGACGCAGACCCAACACGCGCCGCGCATACAGCGCGTCGTGAAACGAGGTGCTCTGGTAGTTGAGCATGATGTCGTCAGAGCCCGGCACACCCATGACAAAGGTGCAGCCGGCCACGCCCAGCAGGGTCAGCAGCACGTCCATGTCGTTCTGGTCAGCTTCGGCATGGTTGGTGTAACAAACGTCGCAGCCCATGGGCAAACCCAGCAACTTGCCGCAAAAATGATCTTCGAGCCCGGCGCGAATGATTTGCTTGCCGTCGTACAGGTATTCCGGGCCGATGAAACCCACCACACTGTTGACCAGCAGCGGCTTGAACTGGCGGGCCACCGCATAAGCCCGCACCTCGCAGCTTTGCTGGTCCAGCCCCTGATGCGCCTGGGCCGACAAGGCGCTGCCCTGGCCGGTTTCAAAATACATCACGTTGTTGCCCACCGTGCCGCGCCCCAGGGACAAGGCAGCGCTTTGCGCCTCGGCCAGCAGTTTGAGGTCAACGCCGAAGCTGCGGTTGGCGGCCTCGGTGCCGGCAATCGACTGAAACACCAGGTCCACTGGCGCACCGCGCTCAATCGCCTCCAGCGTGTTGGTCACATGGGTGAGCACACACGACTGTGCGGGAATGGCATAACGCTGGATGATCTCGTCCATCATGCTGACCAGCCTGATGACCTGCGGCAGATTGTCGGTGGCCGGGTTGATGCCGATCACCGCATCGCCGCTGCCGTAGAGCAGGCCGTCGAGCAGGCTGGCTGCGATACCGGCCGCGTCATCGGTCGGGTGGTTGGGTTGCAGCCGGGTTGACAAGCGCCCCGGCAAGCCGATGGTGTTGCGAAACGCCGTGACCACGCGGCATTTTTGCGCCACCAGGATCAGGTCCTGGTTGCGCATCAGCTTGCAGACGGCCGCCGCCATTTCCGGCGTGATGCCGGCCGCGACAGCCGCCAGGGCAGTACTGTCGACGGCATCGCTGAGCAGCCAGTTGCGGAAGTCGCCCACCGTCAGGTGGCGTATGGGCGCAAAAGCAATCACATCATGGCTATCGATGACAAGCCGCGTGACCTCGTCGTCTTCGTAAGGAACAAGGCTGTCGTTGAGAAACCGGACCAGCGGCAACTCAGCCAGCGTCATCTGCGCCACCACGCGCTCTTCGTCGGTGGCTGCGGCCACACCGGCCAGCACGTCGCCGGACCGAAGCGGCGAGGCTTTGGCCAGCAAGTCTTTCAGGTCATGAAAGTGGTAAGTGGCAGTGCCGGCGGTGTGACTGAAAGCAGGGACAGGCATGGCGACAAATCCTCAATACAGCTACAAGCAGAACGGGTAGCAAGGCCATCTTGAGGCCGTTTGAGCGGCGCCGCAACACGGCGCCAGGTCATTCAGTCATTTCACCTGGACTCATAGGAAAAAAGCCCTCCAGCCCAGACCATATTTGCGCCAGCAGCTATCAATAACAGAGCAAATTTCAGGCCGTGGCGTGGGTTGGCCCGGCAAATTTGCGCTCCTCGGCAAACCACACCAGCACCGGCAGTGTGCCCGGCAGCACCGGCTGAACCGCCACCGGCAGCTGCTGCCAGGCAAACAGCTGGCCTTCGCGCATGTGCAACTCGCCGGTCCAGTCGAACACCTTGCAAAAATTGAGCCGCACCAGCGCGTGCGGGTAGTCCACCACTTCCACCTTCCAGGGCTGAGCCGCGCCAATCGTGATGCCGATTTCTTCGTGAAGCTCGCGGCGCAGCGCCTGCTCCACTGTCTCGCCAGCTTCCAGCTTGCCGCCGGGGAACTCCCAATAACCTTCGTAGACCTTGCCGGGCGGCCGCGAGGTCAGCAGGAAGTCGCCGTCCGGCCGCAACAACACACCCACCGCGACATCCACCACCTTGCGGTCCGCACCGCCCTCACGCGGGCGCTCACCGTCGG
Source organism: Pseudomonadota bacterium (assembly GCA_040385025.1). Lineage (GTDB taxonomy): Bacteria > Pseudomonadota > Gammaproteobacteria > Burkholderiales > Burkholderiaceae_C > Polaromonas. Next base: position 6,352 of record JAZKIE010000238.1, read on the forward strand.
CAATCAGCACACTCATGTGGCGTGGTCGGCCGCCTGGTCGCCGGGGTCGGTAGCCGCAGCCGCCGCACCGGGACGTTCATAGGCGGCGATGGGCGCGGCGCTGACGGGCCGGCTGTCGCTGTCGCGGCCGGCGTAGTCGCGCGCGAACTGGTAGGCCACCCGGCCGCTGCGCGAGCCGCGCTCCAGCGCCCAGACCAGCGATGCCGGTTTGGCAGCGGTGATGGCTTCAGGCGTCACCCCGAAAGACGACAGCCACTGCGCAACAATCGTCAGGTACTCGTCCTGGCTAAAGGGATAGAAGCTGACCCACAGTCCAAAACGTTCGGACAGCGAAATTTTTTCTTCCACCACCTCGCCCGGATGCACCTCACCGTCCTCGCTGCGGGAGTAGGTCAGGTTTTCGGTCATGTACTCGGGCAGCAGGTGGCGCCGGTTGCTGGTCGCGTAGATCAGCACATTGGGCGTGGCCGCCGCGACCGAGCCGTCAAGGATTGACTTGAGTGCCTTGTAGCCGGGCTCGCCTTCTTCAAAACTGAGGTCGTCGCAAAAAACGATGAATTTCTCGTTCAGGCCGGAGACCACATCAACGATGTCGTGCAGGTCGGTCAGGTCGGCCTTGTCGACCTCGATCAACCGCAGGCCGCGTGCTGAATATTCATTGAGGCAGGCCTTGATCAGCGACGACTTGCCGGTGCCCCGCGCGCCGGTCAGCAGCACATTGTTGGCGGGCTTGCCGCTGACAAACTGCTCGGTATTGCGCCGGATCTTTTCCTTCTGGTCCTCGATTTCCTTGAGGTCGGTCAGGCTCATGTGGCCGATGTGACGCACCGGCTCCAGCGAGCCATGGCCGGAGCTGCGCTTGCGGTAGCGGTAGGCGACCGAGGCGCTCCAGTCCGGCGCCGACAGCGGCTGCGGCAGCACCGATTCAATGCGCGCCAGCAGGGATTCCGCGCGTACCATCAGGCGTTCAAATTGCTCGTTCATGGGGCGATGGTTCAGCGCTTAGCTGCGATAGTCGGCGTTGATCTTGACGTAGTCGTAAGACAGGTCGCAGGTCCAGACGGTATCGACCGCCTCGCCACGGCCCAGGGACACACGCACGGTGATTTCGCTTTGTTTCATCACGCGCTGGCCGTCGGCCTCCACATAGCCCACATGCCGGCCGCCGTTTTTGGCCACCAGCACATCGTCCAGGTAGAGGTCAATCCTGGTCTGATCCAGATCGGCGATGCCGGCATAACCGACGGCTGCCAGGATGCGGCCAAGGTTGGGGTCACTGGCAAAAAACGCCGTCTTGACCAGCGGCGAATGTGCAATCGCATAAGCCACCAGCCGGCATTCCGCAGTGGTTTTACCGCCCTCGACCTGCACGGTGATGAACTTGGTGGCGCCTTCGCCGTCGCGCACAATGGCTTGCGCGAGCTGACGCGCCACAGCCAGCATGGCAGCCTTCAGGGCCTGGCCATCGGGGCTGTCCAAAGAGGTGATGGGCGCATGTTTCGCGCGATTGGTGGCCATCACGACGAAGGAATCGTTGGTCGAGGTGTCGCCATCCACCGTGACGCGGTTGAAGGACCCTTCCGCCAGCTCGGTGGCCAGTTGCGCCATCAAGCCCTGCGCGACACAGGCATCGGTGGCCAGGAAACCCAGCATGGTCGCCATGTTGGGCCGGATCATGCCGGCGCCCTTGGCTATGCCGGTGATGGTGACACTTGCGCCGCCCAGGGTGATGCGGCTGGAGAAGGCCTTGGCCACGGTGTCCGTGGTCATGATGGCTTCGGCCGCCTGGCCCCAGTGGCCTTCATGCGCGTCCGCCACGGCTGCAGGCAGGCCGGCGGCAATGCGGTCATGCGGCAAGGGCTCCATGATCACACCGGTCGAAAACGGCAGGATCTGCTCAGGGGCAATATTCAGCTCCCGCGCCAGGGCGATGCAACTGGCCTGCGCGCGGTTCAGCCCCTCGGCGCCAGTGCCTGCATTGGCATTGCCGGTGTTGATCAGCATGGCGCGTATGCCCAGGCTCTTGCCACCGTTTTTGGCCAGGTGCTCACGGCAGATTTGCACCGGTGCGGCGCAGAAGCGGTTCTGCGTGAAGACTGCGCCTACGCAAGCGCCTTCATCGAGCAACAGCACCGACAGGTCCTTGCGCCCGGCCTTGCGTATGCCCGCTTCGGTGATGCCCCAGCGCACGCCGGGGACGGGATACAGATCGGCAGCGGGCGTGGCGAGCAGATTGACAGCCATGTTTCTTGACTCCAGATGACGGGCCGCAGGCCAGGTTCAGCTCAGCTTGCCGTGGCAGAGTTTGTATTTTTTCCCGGAGCCGCAGGGGCAGGGATCGTTGCGCCCGACACGCGGTACCGCACCGGCCGGCAAAGCCTGCTTGTAGCGCAGCGATTCCTCATCCACCGTGGTTTCCACCTCGCCGGTTTCTGTCGGCGCGGTGTAGGTCACGTTGGCGATGCGTTCTGCGCGGTCTTCCATTTCCTCGGCGGCCTGGCCGAGCTGCTCGCCCGACTGCACCTGGACCGTCATGAGGATTTTGGTGACTTCATTCTTGACGCTGTCGAGCAGTTGGCCGAACAGCTCGAAGGCTTCGCGTTTGTACTCCTGCTTGGGTTGCTTCTGGGCGTAGCCGCGCAGATGAATACCCTGGCGCAGGTGGTCGAGCGCGCTCAGGTGGTCGCGCCAGTGCTTGTCTATGCTTTGCAGCAGCACAATTCGCTCGAACTGGGTAAAGCTTTCTTCGCCAATTTTCTCGACCTTGCCGGCGAAAGCCGCATCGGCCGCAGCAATCACTTTTTCCAGCAGGTCTTCATCGGTGATCGCGCTGGCGGCTTCCACTTCCTGCTGCAGTGACAGTTCAATCTGCCATTCATCACGCAGCACTTTTTCCAGGCCTGGAATATCCCATTGCTCCTCGACACTTTCCTCCGGGATGTATTGCCGGGTCAGGTCGGTAAAGCAGCCTGCGCGCAGCGAGGCAATCTGCTCGGCCAGGCTGGCCGCGTCCATGATGTCGTTGCGCTGCTGGTAAATAACCTTGCGCTGGTCATTGGACACATCATCGTATTCAAGCAACTGCTTGCGGATGTCGAAGTTGCGCGCCTCCACCTTGCGCTGCGCCGATTCGATGCTGCGCGTCACGATGCCCGCCTCGATCGCTTCGCCGTCCGGCATCTTCAGCCGCTCCATGATGGCGCGGACCCGGTCGCCGGCAAAAATGCGCATCAGCGGATCGTCCAGGCTCAGGTAAAACCGCGAGGAGCCGGGGTCACCCTGGCGACCGGAGCGGCCACGCAACTGGTTGTCGATGCGGCGCGATTCATGGCGTTCCGTCGCAATGATGCGCAGACCACCGAGGCCCTTGACCTTTTCATGCTCCTGCGACCATTCGGCGCGCAGGCGCGTGATTTCGGCGTCCTTGCCCTCTCTGGGCATGTCTTCCATCGCTTCGACCGCTTCGATGCGTTTTTCCACATTGCCGCCCAGCACGATGTCGGTGCCGCGGCCAGCCATGTTGGTCGCAATCGTGATCATGCCGGCACGGCCGGCCTGGGCCACGATGTCGGCCTCGCGCGCATGCTGCTTGGCGTTGAGCACCTGGTGCGGCAGCTTCTCCGTCTCCAGCAGCTTGTCGATGATCTCGGAGTTTTCGATCGAGGTCGTACCCACCAGCACCGGCTGGCCACGCTCGTGGCATTCGCGGATGTCCTTGATCGCCGCCTCGTATTTTTCGCGCGTGGTCTTGTAGACGCGGTCCAGCTGGTCGTCGCGCCGGCTGGGCCGGTTCGGCGGGATCACCGTGGTTTCCAGACCGTAGATTTCCTGGAACTCGTAGGCTTCGGTATCGGCGGTGCCGGTCATGCCCGACAATTTGCCGTAGAGGCGGAAGTAGTTCTGGAAGGTGATCGATGCCATGGTCTGGTTTTCAGCCTGGATCTGCACACCTTCCTTGGCCTCCACCGCCTGGTGCAAACCTTCGCTCCAGCGCCGGCCCGACATCAGGCGGCCGGTGAACTCGTCAACAATAACGATTTCGCCTTCCTGCACCACATAGTGCTGGTCACGGTGATAAAGGTTGTTGGCGCGCAGCGCGGCGTACAGGTGGTGCATCAGCGAGATGTTCGCCGGGTCGTACAGGGTGGAGTTCTCGGGAATCATGCCCATGCTGGACAAGATGCCTTCGGCATTTTCGTGACCCTGCTCGGTCAGGAACACCTGCTGGGTCTTTTCATCGAGCGTGAAGTCGCCGGGCTTGGTGACACCTTCGCCGGTGCGCGGGTCGGCCTCGCCTTCCTGACGGGTCAGCAGGGGCACGACCTTGTTCATCGCCAGGTACATCTCGGTGTGGTCTTCGGCCTGGCCGCTGATGATCAGCGGTGTGCGCGCTTCATCGATCAGGATGGAGTCGACCTCGTCGACGATGGCAAAGTTCAGGCCACGCTGCACGCGGTCGGCCACTTCGTAGACCATGTTGTCGCGCAGGTAGTCAAAGCCGTATTCGTTGTTGGTGCCGTAGGTGATGTCGCAGCGGTAGGCGTCCTGCTTTTCCTCGCGCGGCATGTTGGGCAGGTTGATGCCCACCGTCAGGCCCAGGAAGTTGTAGAGCCGTCCCATCCAGCGCGCATCGCGGCTGGCCAGGTAATCGTTGACGGTGACGACATGCACGCCCTTGCCGGTCAGCGCGTTCAGGTAAACCGGCAGCGTGGCGGTCAAGGTCTTGCCTTCACCCGTGCCCATTTCGGAAATCTTGCCGTTGTGCAGCGCCATGCCGCCCAGCATCTGGACGTCGAAGTGGCGCATCTTCATGACCCGTTTGCTGCCTTCACGGACCACGGCAAACGCCTCGGGGAGGATCGCATCCAGGGTTTCGCCGGCAGCCACGCGGTCTATGAATTCACGGGTTTTGGCACGCAGCTCTGCGTCGTCGAGCTTTTCAAGCGGTGCTTCCAGCGCATTGATGCGCTCTATGGATTTGCGGTAGGTTTTGAGCAGCCTGTCGTTGCGGCTGCCGAAGAGTTTGGTCAGGATATTGGAAGCCATAAATGCGAGGCCGCGCTGGCAGCCCCGGTGAGCTGGCAGTGCGGCCGAAATCCCTTATTGAGTATCGACGTATGTGTGGGCGCTCGCGGTTTGTTCAACTGCGCGCCAAACGAAGATTTTACCTCTGCCGCGTTGCTACTTCGGACGAGGCATCTGGGCGGGCTGCGCGGCCGGCGGCTGGGCGATGGCCACGGTCGGCGCCTGAGGCAGTTTCTGGCCGGCGGTCAGGAACTTCTGCGGATCCTGGTACACGCCCTGCACCAGCACCTCAAAATGCAAATGCGGCCCGGTCGAACGCCCGGTGGTGCCGACTTCGGCTATTTTCTGGCCGCGCTTGATCAGGTCGCCCTTCTTGACCAGCACCCGGGAGGCATGGGCGTAACGTGTGACCAGGTCGTTGCCGTGATCAACCTCGACCATGTTGCCGTAAGCGGCGTGGTACTCCTGGGTGACCACCACGCCGCCCGCAGCCGCCAGGATAGAGGTGCCGGGCTCGGCCGGAAAGTCCAGTCCGGTATGCAATGCCGAGCGGCCGTTCAGGGGGTCAATGCGCCAGCCAAACGACGAGCCAAGAATGCCGGCCTGCACCGGTTGCTGGGTCGGGACCATCATTTTTTTGATTTTCTGGTCGAACAGGCGAGACTCCATGACTGTCATCAGGTCCACGCGCTGATCGGTCAACCTGTCCAGGTCAGCCAGCGTGGCCTGGAGTTCTTCCATGGTGAGGGAGCGGCCCGTCACCAGCACACCGCCGCGACCGGGCTGGGTCTTGATGTCATTGGGATTGACGCCGGCCAGACCCGATACCCGCTCACCCAGTGCCTCAAGCTGCATCATCTTGGCCTGCATTTCACCCAGGCGTTTGGCCATGACGTCGAGGTTTTCGCGCAGGAAACGGTCGCGCTGCTCGAACTCGTCCTTGACCATGAGTTTGACCAGCGAGCCGATCACCGGCCAGCCTTCTCGCGCACCTTTGAGAAAGACCCAGTGGTACATGCCGGCGGCCACCAGCATCAATGCCAGTGCCGCACCAAAACCGACCACGACAAGCCGGGTGCCACTCAGGTAAACGGCACGGCTTTTGGCAAGCCACGCATCCGTGATAATCAAATGCACGTATCCAACTCCTTGAACTGGGCCCACCTGCCGTGAATTCCACACCCCGCCCTCATGGGGCTGTCACTTTCAGCCAGGCTGTCGAGAATTCGCCCTCACTGGCGCGGCTGGCCGGGCTTGTCCAGGAATCCAATGACCGGCTCAAGGCCATTGAGTCGCTGATCCCGGAAGCCCTGCGCCCTGCGGTTCAGGCCGGCCCGATTGATGAGGGCATCTGGTGCCTGCTGGTCAGCAGCAATGCTGCCGCAGCAAAAGTCCGCCAGTTGTTGCCGCTGATCCAGTCCCGCCTGATTGGCAAAGGTTGGAAGGTTACCTCAATTCGGCTGAAGATACTAATAGCCAAAAAGTAGTATTTACCAGTACCGTCACGCGCCAGAGGCTTGCGCTGACTGAAGCAGCTGCTATCGAAGTGATAGTTGTGCTCGCCGGCGGCAAGGGCCGGCTTGAATGCAGGGAAATGGTGCCGCTTGTCGGATTCGAACTGACGACCTACCGCTTACAAGGCGGTTGCTCTACCAACTGAGCTAAAGCGGCACAAACTCTATTTTACGTGACCTGTTTATTTCACCCGTTTGAGCGAAGGCCGTTTGCCTTGCGGTGGTTTGGGTGGATCGGGCGGCGCCGGATCGTCTTCACGAGCCGACGCGGTGTGGTTTGCCGGTACCAATTGTACGATCTTCGCCTCGGGCCCTGACCCGGCTGTGATCTCTGCGGCCGCTGCGTCGGGCGGCGGCAGCCCCTGAGAGGAATGATCGCCGGCATCAAGGGCCGGCCGCGCCATGGGCGACGCCGGCGTGGTCAGCGGAAACGCCATGCCCTGGCCGTTTTCACGCGCATAAATGGCAATCACGCGAGCGATGGGCACCATGATTTCGCGGGCACTGCCGGCGAATCGCGCCTTGAACTCGATGAAGTCGTTGCCCAGCTTCAGCGAACTGGTGGCGTCAAAACTGATGTTGAGCACGATCTCGTTGTTCTTGACGTATTCGCGCGGCACCTGAACGGTTTCATCCACGGCCACCGCCACATAAGGCGTCAGCCCGTTGTCGGTACACCAGTCGTACAACGCCCGTATCAGGTACGGGCGCGTGGAGGTGGAATCCAGGGCGTTCATCAAATCAGCCAAGGCTTGCAATCATTTGCGCCATTGTCACGCGTAATTATTTACGCATCACTTTCTCTGAGGGCGTGAGCGCCTCGATGTAAGCCGGACGCGAGAAGATGCGCTCGGCGTACTTGAGCAAGGGCGCAGCATTTTTTGACAAGTCGATGTCGTAGTAGTCCAGGCGCCACAGCAGCGGCGCAATGGCCACGTCAAGCATGGAGAAATTGTCACCCAGCATGAACTTGTTCTTCAGGAACACCGGGGCGAGTTGCGTCAGGCGGTCGCGGATGTGCGAACGGGCTTTTTCCAGCGCTTTTTCATTGCCCTTGGAGGCGCGGGCCTCCAGGATGTTGACGTGGACAAACAGCTCTTTTTCGAAGTTCAGCAGGAACAGGCGCACGCGCGCACGGTCCACCGGGTCACCGGGCATCAGTTGCGGGTGCGGGAAGCGCTCGTCAATGTACTCATTGATGATGTTCGACTCATACAGGATCAGGTCACGCTCGACCAGGATGGGCACCTGGCCGTAGGGGTTCATGACGTTGATGTCTTCAGGCTTGTTGTACAAGTCCACATCGCGGATTTCGAAGTCCATGCCTTTTTCAAACAGCACAAAACGGCAGCGGTGCGAGAACGGGCAGGTCGTGCCTGAATAAAGGACCATCATGGTTGCGAACTCCTAAATGCAAAGGAGTGGATACGGTGAAGGCATCCACTCCAGAAGGTGCCGGGAAACGAGTCCCGGCGAAAAAAATTACTTGATGTCTTTCCAGAACGAAGCGTTCAGGCGCCACGCAATGAAGGTGAACATCAGCAGGAACAGCAGCACCCAGACACCGACCCGGACACGGGTGTTCTGGGCCGGCTCTCCCATCCATTGCATGTAGCCGACCAGGTCAGCCATGGCCTGGTCATACTGCAACGGGCTCATGGTGCCGGGCGTGACTTGTTGCCAACCCTTGAAGACCTGGACCTTGTGGCCATGCTCTTCCTTCACATCAAAGACCGGCTTGCGCTCGCCTGACAACTCCCACAGCACATGCGGCATGGCCACGCTCGGGAAAGCCAGGTTGTTCCAGCCGGTGGCCTTGGTGTCGTCGCGATAGAACGTGCGCATGTAGGTGTAGAGGTAGTCAGCGCCAGAGCCGCCCGCACCGGCGCGGGAGCGTGCAATCACGGTCAGGTCGGGCGGGTTGCCGCCAAACCATTCCTTGGCCTGCTTGGGATCAATCGCGGCCTTCATGGTTTCGCCCACCTTGTCGGTGGCAAACAGCAGGTTGTCCTTGATCTGTTGCTCGGTCAGGCCGATGTCGGTCAGGCGGTTGTAACGCATGAAGGCGGCGGAGTGGCAGTTCAGGCAGTAGTTGACAAACAGCTTGGCGCCGTTTTGCAGGGCCACCAGATCATTGGTCTTGTTGGGCGCCTTGTCCCAGGCGATGCCTTCGCTGGCCGCATGCGCCACGTTGCCGGCCAGTGCCAGCACGGCCACCAGGCCCAGCGCCAGTTGTTTCAATGTTTTCGTCATGGTCAGAATCTCCGGCTCAGTGGGCAGCAAAGGTCACGCGGTCAGGGGGCGTCTTGAAGGTCCCCAGGCGGCTCCACCAAGGCATCAGCAAGAAGAAACCGAAGTAAAACAGGGTTCCGATCTGCGACACACGCTCATTGATCAGCGAAGGCGGCTTGATGCCGAGGTAGCCGAGCACCACAAAATTGATCACAAAAATACCGTACATGTATTTGTGCCAGTCAGGACGGTAGCGAATCGACTTGACCGGGCTGTGGTCCAGCCAGGGCAGGAAAAACAGAATGATGACCGCGCCACCCATGACGACCACGCCCCAGAACTTAGGATCAAACATCAGCATCGCAATGACCAGCACCACGGCGCCGCCAACGATCACGGCCTTGAACAAGCCGCCGATTTTGGCTTTGAGCACACCGAGCACGGCGCCGGCCAGCACGCAGGCAACCAGCGCATACATCATCTGGCTGGTGATGGCACGCAGCATCGAGTAATACGGCGTGAAGTACCAGACCGGCGCGATGTGCGAAGGGGTCTTCAGTGAATCGGCCGGGATGAAATTGTTGTACTCCAGGAAGTACCCGCCGGCTTCAGGCGCAAAGAAAACAATCGCCGAGAACACCATCAGGAACACGCTGACAGCGAAGATGTCGTGCACCGTGTAGTAAGGGTGAAAGGCAATGCCGTCCAGCGGCTTGCCGCTGGCGTCCTTGTACTTCTTGATCTCGACGCCGTCCGGGTTGTTGGAGCCGACTTCATGCAGCGCGATCAGATGCGCGACCACCAGGCCCAGCAGCACCAGCGGCACGGCAATCACATGGAAAGCAAAGAAGCGGTTCAGCGTCGCGTCACCCACCACGTAGTCGCCGCGGATCAGCAGCGCCAGATCAGGGCCGATGAAGGGAATCGCTGCAAACAGGTTGACGATCACCTGGGCACCCCAGTAGCTCATCTGGCCCCAGGGCAGCAGGTAACCCATGAAGGCTTCGGCCATCAGGCACAGGAAAATCGCGCAGCCGAAAATCCAGATCAACTCGCGCGGCTTGCGGTAGCTGCCGTAAATCAGGCCGCGGAACATGTGCAGGTAAACCACCACAAAAAACGCCGAGGCACCGGTCGAGTGCATGTAGCGCACCAGCCAGCCCCAGGGCACATCGCGCATGATGTATTCAACCGAGCCAAAAGCCAGTGCGGCGTCGGGCTTGTAATGCATGGTCAGGAAGATGCCGGTGACAATCTGGATCACCAGCACCAGCAGTGCCAGCGAGCCGAACACGTACCAGAAGTTGAAGTTCTTGGGCGCGTAGTACTCGCTCATGTGCTCTTTGTAGAGCTTGCTGGCGGGGAAGCGGTTGTCAACCCAGTTCATCAACTTGGCAGCAGCCGGCGCATCGGGGGATAGTTCTTTGAATTCAGCCATAAGGGGTCCTATTTGCTAGTCGGTGGAGGACTTGGGCGGGCGCATCAATCGGTCGGCCGCCTGGTCCAGCAAAGCTTCAGGCTTTTTTGTCCTCACCAATCAGCAGCTTGGCATCTGACAGGTACATGTGGGGCGGCACTTCCAGGTTGTCCGGTGCCGGTTTGTTTTTATAAACGCGGCCCGCGATGTCGAAGGTCGAACCATGGCAGGGGCACAGAAAGCCACCGGCCCAGTCGTCAGGCAGCGAAGGCTGTCCGCCGACCTGGAATTTGTCAATCGGCGAGCAACCCAGGTGCGAGCAGATGCCGACCGCCACAAATATCTCGGGCTTGATCGAGCGGCCTTCGTTGCGCGCATATTCGGGCGTGAGGTCGCCGGGGTTGCGCTCGGACTTGGGGTCGGCGAGTTGCGAATCCAGCTTGGGCAGGCCAGCGAGTTGCTCGGGCGTGCGCTTGACGATCCAGACCGGCTTGCCGCGCCACTCCACGGTCAGTTTTTCACCCGGCTTCATCGCCGAGATGTCCACCTCGACGGCAGCACCGGCGGCCTTGGCGCGCTCGGACGGCTGGAAGGTGCTGACAAACGGCACAGCGACAGCCGCCACACCCGCGCCACCAACGGCACAAGTGGCGACTATCCAGTTTCTTTTATCTTTATCAATCGGCGCACTGAGCGGCGCCTTGAGACTAGCTTCGGTCATGGGTGTCCTACAAGAACGGGGCTTGAAAACCTAAAAAGGAGTGCATTGGGGTCAACCCGGCATTGTAACGGAGCGCGCAAAGCAATTTCAAGCCGAAAGGCGCTTCAGGCAGCGTTTCCGCGGCTTGACACGCAAGCCGCCACACCCAAACAGCGCGCAACAACGGGCCCTAAGGCATGGCGCGAAGCCAGGGCAGCGCAGATAATCCGCTTGCTGGCCGCGTCCGGCGTGGCAGTCAGGAAAATAGTCATCGGCAACAACAAAGGAGCACACCATGGGCATGATGCAGGAATTCAAGGAGTTTGCCGTCAAGGGCAGCGTTGTCGACCTGGCAGTCGGCGTGATCATCGGTGCGGCTTTCGGCAAGATTGTCGATTCCGTGGTGAGTGACCTGATCCTGCCGCTGGTCGGTGCGGTGATCGGCAAGATTGATTTTTCCAACCTGTTCATCGTGCTGGGCAGTGTGCCGGCGGGAACCGCGACCACGCTGGATGCGCTGAAAAAGGCCGGCGTGCCGGTGTTTGCCTATGGCAACTTCATCACCGTCGCGGTCAACTTCGCCATCCTGGCTTTCATTATTTTCCTGATGATCAAGCAGATCAACCGCCTGAAGAAGGAAACCCCGGCCGCCGCGCCCGCGCCTGTGGCCACGCCCGAAGATGTGGTGCTGCTGCGTGAGATTCGCGACAGCTTGAAAAGCCGCTGAGGCGCTGACCCTGAGGCAATCAGCTATTAAATCGATAGCTGCTCACGCAAATTCGGCATGGGTTGCAGGCCTTTTTTCCTTATGACTTCAGGCGAATCCAGGCCAAGCCAACTCAAGCCGCGAGCCGGCGCGCCATGCGCACCGCGGCAATCAGGCTGGAAGCGTCAGCCTTGCCGGTGCCGGCAATGTCGAAAGCCGTGCCGTGGTCCGGGCTGGTACGCACCAGCGGCAGACCCAGGGTGACATTGACGCCCTGCTCCACAC
>JAZKIE010000238.1:18330-24423 GCA_040385025.1 Pseudomonadota bacterium
GGGCTGGTACGCACCAGCGGCAGACCCAGGGTGACATTGACGCCCTGCTCCACACCGAGGTACTTGACCGGGATCAGCCCCTGGTCGTGGTACATCGCCACCACCACATCGAACTCACCCGGCTGACCGGCCGGCGCGCGCGCCCGCATGAACACGGTGTCAGGCGCGAAGGGGCCACTCACGTTCAGGCCTTGCGCGCGGGCTGCGGCCATGGCCGGCGCAATGATGTCGATTTCTTCCCGGCCAAACAGGCCGCCCTCGCCCGCATGCGGGTTCAGACCGGCCACCGCCATACGCGGCGCACCGCCCGCAGCACCGCGCACACAGCGGTGTGCGATCTGCAGCGTCTGCAACACATTGTCGAAAGTCACGGCATCCAGCGCATCACGCAAGGACAGGTGGATGCTGACCAGCACGGTCTTGAGCTCGTCATTGGCCAGCATCATGCGCACCGGCATCTCGGCCACGGGCTTGCCGGCAAACGCTGCTGCTTCAGCCTGCAGCAGTTCGGTGTGGCCAGGAAAGCACGCAAAACCTGCGCCAGCCAGGGCCAGCGCCTCCTTGTGAATGGGTGCGGTCACCATGGCGGCAACTTCGCCCGCCAGCGCCGCGCGTGCGGCCCAGACAATGCAATCTGCCGCCGCCCTGCCGGCGGCAGCGCTGACCTGCCCGAAAGCGGCCAGGCTGGGCAAAACACAGGTCTGCAGCACGGGGATGCAGCGCGGCGGCACAGCCTGCCAACCGGCAATGCCCGCGAGTTGCACCACCGGCAGCGCCAGTGCACCGTCACCAGCGACCAACTGCGCGGCGCGGCGCAGCGTGGCCACATCGCCCGCCACCAGGCAGCCCGCCAGCTCGGCAGGCGCATCGCGAAAGGCTTTGGCGATGATTTCCGGGCCGATACCGGCCGGATCGCCCATGGTGATGGCCAGCGGCCGGGTCATTGCCATGGAAAACCCGCAGCTTGCGCCGGCAGAAACTTGGTGTATTTCATAACTTCCCCTGGCCATCTGAACGGCCCATAATGGTTTGAACGTCTGCCTGCCCCAGCCCCGCATCCACGGGACAAGGCAGGCAGCCGGCAGCCTGATGGAAGGGAGCAGCAACATGCATTCTGTCGGTATTTTCGCGCAAATGGCGCCGCCGGCCGGTGGTCTGCCCGCAGCGCCATGAACACGCCCGAAACCATCATCTGGAGCGCCGCCACAGGCTCCATGGGCCTGATTGTGTTGCTGGCCGCGGCCGAGGCCGTTTACACCCGCAGCCGCCCCAGCGTGAACAGCCTGATCTACCTCGGCATGTACTGGCTGTTTTTTGCCTTGCTTTGCGGCTTGCCGGAGACCATGCTCCCGCTGGCCAGCGCGCCAGCGATTCACGTCGCCCAGGTGCTGATCGGGCCGCTGCGCAGCGCCATGGGTATTTATGGAGGCAGGAAATGGCTGGGGTCGGCCAAGCGCGACCGCTTGACAGATATCAGTTTGCGCGCCAGCGCCTGGCTGTGCCTGGTCGGCGGGCCCTTGTGCCTGTTGTTGCCGTCGCCCCAGCAACTGCCCGCGTCGGCCACACTGACCATGGTGACTGTGAGCGTCATGTTATGGCTGACCATGCGCGCGGCCCGGCACGGCGACCGGCTCGCCTGGGGACTGGCTTTTGCCAGCCTGCTCACCCTGCCCTTGCAACTGGGTTTGTACTGGCTGGCGCTGGACCTCAGCCCCCTGTCCACAGCCAGCCAGGCCGGTGTGGCACTGCTGGGTCTGGTCAGCATGTCCCTGATCGCCGGCCTGTTATGGCTGCGCAACCACCACGGTCGCCAGATACACCCACACTCCCGTTCGCGGCGCGACCCGGTCACCCAGCTCTACAACAGCATGGTGATGGTACGGAAAATCCTGCACGCCCAGCGCCGGTTGGTGCGCACACGGCGCGACGGAGCGCTGATGGCGGTGCAAGTGTTCGACCCCGAGCGCTTGCTGGCCCAGGTCGGCCACTACGGCCTCAACGAGATTTACAGCCAGCTCGCGCGGCGCATGCAGCGCCACACCGGCGTGGTCAACCCGGCAGGGCGGTACTACGACCGCTGCTTCATCGTGCTGATCGAGACCCTGCACTCGCCGCGCTGGATACGCACCATGGGGCTGCGCGTGGCGTCCAGCCTGCGCAAGCCGCTGGAGGTGACCGCCCTCAATGGCGAGCGCATCAAGCTTTGCGCCGACATTGGCGTCGGCCTGGTACACCTGTCGGGCGCGGGCAAGGATGTCGACCAGTTGCTGCATGAAGCGCAGGACATGGCGGCGGCGGCGCGTGCCATGCGGTCGCGCGCCGCGCTGCTCGACGAGATCAGCCACCTGGCAGTGCCGGTGGAAAATGCCGAGCTTGGCGCCAGCTGGCACGCCATGCGCACAGCCCGCTCACACCCGGCACGCGCGCTGCAACCGGCCCGGCAACGCCGCACCGCCGTTTGAAACGCGCGCAGGCTCCTAGGCCGGGTTGTCGATGTCGATAAATTCGTGCGCCAGCCCGAACTGGGCCGCCACATGCGCCGCCACGGCGGGCGCGCCGTAACGCTCGGACGCGTGGTGGCCGCAGGCGATGAAGGCCACGCCCATCTCCCGCGCATAGTGCGCCTGCGGCTCGGAGATCTCGCCGGTGATGAAGGCGTCGGCCCCGGCCGCGATCGCGTCCTCGAAGTAAGCCTGCGCGCCACCGCTGCACCACGCTATGTTTTTAATAGCTGCTTGCGCTTTTCCCACAAGGGTTACAGGCCGATTTAATGAATTTTTAACGTGTGACGCGAGGCTTTCGGCGCTGTCGAAGCCTTCTTCGGCGCCGCTGCGCCCACCGAGGAAACCCAGCTTGTGGTCGCCGAACCAGCGATCCGCCGTCAGTCCGAGCTGCAGGCCCAGTTGCGCGTTGTTGCCAAGCTCGGGGTGCGCGTCCAGCGGCAGGTGGTAGGCGTAGAGGTTGATGTCGTGCGCCAGCAGCAGCGCCAGGCGTTGCTTCATCCAGCCGGTCACCCGCCCGTCCTGGCCGCGCCAGAACAGGCCGTGGTGCACAAAAATGGCATCGGCCTGCGCGGCAATCGCCGCTTCGATCAGCGCCAGGCTGGCGGTGACGCCGGAGACAATCTTGCGCACCTCCGCCTTGCCCTCGACCTGCAGGCCGTTCGGGCCGTAATCCTTGAAAGCCTCGGGCTGTAACAACTGGTCAAAAGCGCCCAGCAACAAGGCACGCGGCGCGACCACCGGATCCAGAACGGTCACGGCAAAAAGCCTTCGACCGACAAATAACGCTCACCGGTGTCGTAGTTGAAACCCAGCACCGTGCTGCCGGCAGCCATCTCGGGCAGTTTCTGTGCAATCGCCGCCAGCGTTGCGCCCGAGGAGATGCCCACCAGCAGGCCCTCCTCGGCGGCGCAGCGGCGCGCATAGTCCTTGGCGGCGTCGCCCTCGACCTGGATCACGCCGTCGAGCAAGGCCGTCTGCAAGTTGGCCGGAATAAAGCCCGCCCCTATGCCCTGAATCGGGTGCGGCGACGGTTTGCCGCCGCTGATGACCGGCGAGGCTGCGGGCTCCACCGCAAACACTTTGGTCGCCGGAAATCTGGCTTTCAGCACCTGCGCCACGCCGCTGAGGTGGCCGCCGGTGCCGACGCCGGTGATCAGATAGTCCACCCCCTGCGGAAAGTCAGCGATGATTTCCTGCGCGGTGGTGCGCACATGCACCTCGATATTGGCCGGGTTGTCGAACTGCTGCGGCATCCAGGCGTCGGGTGTTTTCGCGACCAGTTCTTTGGCGTGCGCAATCGCGCCGTTCATGCCTTTTTCACGCGGGGTCAGCTCGAAACTGGCGCCATAAGCCAGCATCAGGCGGCGCCGTTCGATGCTCATGCTGTCGGGCATCACCAGCACCAGTTTGTAGCCCTTGACGGCAGCCACCATGGCCAGGCCGACACCGGTGTTGCCCGAGGTCGGCTCGATGATGGTGCCGCCAGGATGCAGGGCGCCCGACCGCTCGGCGGCCTCGATCATGCTCAGCGCGATGCGGTCCTTGATTGAGCCGCCCGGGTTGCTGCGCTCGGACTTCACATAAATCTGGTGCGTCTGGCTGGCCGGCCCGAACAGGCGGTTGATGCGGATGTGCGGCGTGTTGCCGATGGTGGCGAGAACGCTGGAAGCTTTCATGGCGAATCCTTGGATAGGTGCCGCAGGCCTGCGGGAGGGGCGTGCCGCGCCGGGCGTCGCCAGAGTCCGCAAATTATGGCCCTTCCGGCATGTATCGGTCGGCGGAAGGCCTGCAAACTGGAGGAAAATTGCGTTTGTTGCAATCGCTGCACGGCCTTGTTCCGGCCGGTGGCTGCCCTTTCTCCTGGACCTACCATGCGCAAATCCTGGCTTCTGTTTTCCCAAACCGTCACGCTGCTGCTGGCCGCCTACTTTGTGGTGGCCACCCTGCAGCCGCAATGGGTCAACCGGCAGGCGCTGGGCAATGCCATCTCTGTCATTGAAGCGCCCGCCGGCCCGGCTGGCGGCGCCGCGCCAGCCGGCAGTTTTGCCGCCGCCGCCAAGGCCGCGTCGGCCGCCGTGGTCAGCATCAACACCAGCAAGGCAGCGGCGCGCCACCCCAACATGGACGACCCCTGGTTCAAGTTTTTCTTCGGCGACCAGGGCGGACGCAACGAGCCGCAGGTCGGTTTGGGCAGCGGCGTCATCGTCAGCCCCAACGGCTACATCCTGACCAACAACCATGTGGTCGAAGGTGCGGACGACATTGAGGTCATCCTCAACGACACGCGCAGGGCCAAGGCCAAGGTCATAGGCACCGACCCCGAGACCGACCTGGCGATCCTGAAGATCGAACTCGACAAGCTGCCCATCATCGTGCTGGGCAGCTCCGACACGGCGCAGGTCGGCGACCCGGTGCTGGCCATCGGCAACCCGTTTGGTGTCGGCCAGACGGTGACCAGCGGCATCGTCAGCGCGCTGGGCCGCAACCAGCTCGGCATCAACACCTTCGAGAATTTCATCCAGACCGACGCCGCCATCAACCCCGGCAACTCCGGCGGCGCCCTGGTCGACACGCAGGGCCGGCTGCTCGGCATCAACACCGCCATTTATTCGCGCTCAGGCGGCTCCATGGGCATCGGATTTGCCATTCCGGTGTCTACCGGCAAGCAGGTGCTGGAGAGCATTTTGAAAGACGGCCAGGTCACGCGCGGCTGGATCGGCGTGGAGCCCCAGGACCTGAGCCCCGAACTGGCCGAGACCTTCGGCCTCAAGCCCGGCGCGCTCAATGGCGGCGGCGTGATCATCACTGGCGTGCTGCAAAACGGCCCGGCAGCGCAAGCCGGCATCATGCCCGGCGACGTGATTCTGGACGTCGCCGGTCAACCGGTGCGCACCGTGTCAGAGCTGCTGACCGCCGTCGCCGCGCTCAAGCCAGGCGTGTCCGCGCCTGTGGGCCTGCTGCGCAAGGACAAGAAAAACCAGGTGGCGGTGGTGCCGGGCACCCGGCAGCGCCCGCAAGTACGCCGGCCGTAAGCGTATTTGCTCTGTTTTTTATAGCTGCTTGCGCACACTGGATAAGCGCTAGAGCCATATTTGGCTCCACATCGGGCTGAAGATCTGGCCCGACCTGCCACTCAGGGCTTGGCGGCTTCGGCGTCGTCGTCGGGCGCCTGGGTGTGCTTGATGAAAATCTGCGCCGCCCAGATGCCAACCTCATACAGGATACACATCGGAATCGCCAGCGCCAGTTGTGACACCACGTCGGGCGGGGTGACGATGGCGGCCACCACAAAGGCCAGCACGATGAAATAACCGCGAAAGTTCTTGAGCTTTTCAATGCTGACGATGTTCATGCGCGCCAGCACCACCACCGCAATCGGCACTTCAAATGCCATGCCGAAAGCCAGAAACATGCTCAGCACAAAACCGAGGTAGGCCTCGATGTCGGGCGCCGCCACAATCGATTTGGGCGCAAAGCTCTGGATGAACTTGAACACCTGGCCAAAAACGAAGAAGTAGCAAAACGCCACGCCCACAAAAAACAGCAGCGTGCTGGACACCACCAGCGGCATCACCAGTTTTTTCTCATG